>CAZHMB010000006.1:0-40865 GCA_964533515.1 Candidatus Woesearchaeota archaeon
AATATTTGTATAAATCTGGTCAATAATAAAATAGGTATTTTTTGGATCAAATCCATATGCCAAAAACTGCTTTGCTAATTCTTTTGAAAAAGTTAATGCCTTCTCTTGAGTTTCAACTTTTCCAGCAACATAGCTTTCATCGTCTGAAATAGGAACAAAAACCGGCACGCCATATTTTTTTTGAAAATATAAGTTAGTATCAAAAATAACTTTATGGCCTAAATGGAGAGTCCCAGAAGCATTGGCCCCAGAGACAATTGCACATTTCTCTCCTTTTTTTAATGCCTTGAAAAATTTATCGAAATCTCTGTGGGAGTAAATTAATCCTTTTTTGAAAGTATAACAATCAGGAAAATCTTTCAAACTGGATGCTCTGCTAGCTCCAAACTCTTTTATGAGTTTTTCATTATCCACCATCAAATTATCATTTTCCATTTTATAATATGAAATCCTTAGTTTTTAACCTTTACCCTCTTGAAAAGAAATATCGTTCGGGTGAAATGTTGACTGGCGAGTTGAAAAGTTATTTGATTGATAAAATTAATGCTTTCTTGAAAGAGCATCAAAAGAAAAGAGAAAATGCTAAGAAAGATATTGATAAATTTATTTGGAAGGCGTGAGAGTATTATCTTCCTCTAAAACTATCTAAAAAATCTTTTAATTCTGTCCATCTTTTTTCCAGATATTGCCTATCTCTTTTTTGGGCTTCTCTTGGGACAGGGAATGTTAAATGATGTTTGTAACATCCTTGAAGACAAGGCATTCCTAAATCTAAACTTTTTGATAAGTCTGCACCTTCAAGATTTCTTAGCCTTAAATCAAAATCTCTGAAATCTTTGTGTTGTTTGAATGTATGAGCAAGGATATAACCCTGCGGGCCTTCCGTTTCTCCTTCCCATTCAACTGGAAAATAACCTTTCATTACTCCGTCCTTGTCATGTTCTTCGGGTGTTCCTGAACAAGATATCCAAACATAACTAAAAGGAAGTTCCTTCCATGCTTCAATAACTGGAACAAGATCCAGATCAATGCTGTAATATTCTGGAAAACCTTTTCTTTTTCTTCTGGTTATTCTCTTTTTTAATTCTGATTCTCTTTGTTCTTTTCTCTTTGAGAATTGTTCGAAGGTTATTGAAGAGGTTTGAAGATTCATCCCCGATCCCCCATGACCTCATCATATGTCTTTTCAATTGATAAAGAAATCTCTTTTGCGTCTTTATCCCTCATGTATCTTTTTCCATCAGGCCTTCTAAAATCTCTTGCAATAAATTTTTCAAATGAAGGTGTTTCTCCTGGGAAATATTCATTTGCAATTAGATATCCGAATCTATCTAATCCGGCTTCCCATGAATTTTTGTATTCATTTGTCCCATCATCCATATTTCTAACATTACAGGAGTTCCGTGTTGGTACGGCCCTTCCAAGTGTTCCGAAATGTCCTTCTCTAGCATTATTGATCATATACATCTTTAAGGATGTTCCAGTTTTTCTTGAAGAGGTAATAATTTGCTCAGCAGTCATTGGGGCCGGTCCTGCCGAATAACAGTCAATAAATTTCTGTGCCCTTTCGACTAATACGGAATCGTAAGTTGGTTTTGGTTCTATTGGTTCTGGGGTATCTCTTTCGGGGGAACTTACAACGCTTTCTATTGGAACCGGTTCTCTACTCTCACTAAGCCCCTTCTCTAATTGTGAAGCGTTTGCCCTTATACTCTTAACGCCTGCCGTGAGTGTTAAAGCGACAACTAAGCCTGCGCCTAAAAGGTGATATCCCCTATCTACAAATGGATTCTTTCCTCTATTCTTCATCTTTTTTCTAGATTTTTTTGCCTTTTAAAGTTTTCCATCTTGTACTACCTAAGCAGTGACAACTAAATAGAAACTTTTATAAAGGAAGAATTTGTTGGTTTTTTATGAAAAGAGAAACTTATGAAACAGAAGATGAAAAGACAGCAAGAGCTACGGCCCAACTTTATGGTGTGCCTTTTTCAAAGGCATTTGTTAATAATAAAAATAGAAAACTTTTTGGATGGAAAGAAAAATCAGTTGTTGCTGCATTAGGCTTTTTGCTTGTGCTACCTCTCGTAGATATGGGATGTTCTTTAGCATACCGGGGAATTGATTATCTAAGAACTTTGCCTGAAAGAGCTGTTGAAAGATATATTGAAAATTTTGGAAGACTTCCGACTCCTAAAGAGGCGGAACCAAGAAATCTTTGGTAACTCCAAAATTTTATAAACTCTTTTTTTCTTAATCAGATATGAAGATATTAAGTTTGCATTGCGATTATATGAAATTCCGTCCCTTGAAGAAAGCAATTAAGAAAATAAAAGATTTGGTTGAGAAGGATAAAAAAGAGACGCATGTTAAGGACGCTTTGGCGATTTTGACTGCTGTCGAGAAGGTCGATAAAAATATTCCTGGGATTGTTTCTAAGCTAGTTGACGAAGTTAAAAATATCGCCGACCAATTAAGCGCGAATAAAATTGTTCTTTATCCTTACGCGCATCTTTCAGAGAATCTTTCTGATCCTGATACAGCAATGAACGTTCTTGACGAAGCTGAGAAGGCATTGAAAAAAGCTAAGTTCGAAGTTTACAGAGCACCTTTCGGTTATTACAAAGAATTCGAGATGAAAGTTAAAGGTCATCCACTGAGTGAGTTGAGCAGGAATATTATTTTTGAAGGTGATGAAAGTGCTTTAGATGCTAAAATGGAAACTTCGTGCCATTTAGTATACGAAACTGCTAGAAAAATGTTAAGTCAAGATTTTGTTAGTATATCAAAAGTTGAAGGAAATAAAGCGGTTCTAAATTGGAAAAATTTCAAAAATAAAATAGATGACTCTTTTATAAAAAAGTTAGAAAAAGAGGCCAATAAAAATTTAGAATCAAATTTGCCAGTTAATGTAGGGGATTTGTCGAGGGAAAAAGCTCTTGAGCTATGTGGGAAATTCTATGATAATGTTGTACCCAAAAAGTTTGATGAGGTTAGAGTTGTAACTATCAAAGGCCTCCCGCCTGAACCTTGTATTCATCCACATGTTTCAAACACTAATGAAATTGGGGGGGGGATTTCAATTGAAGGTTTTGAAAAAGTTGGAAAGGATTCGTATAAGATAAAGATTTCTTTGCAAGAACAGGCTGAAGATTATGATCCGAAGCAATTGTTGAAGGAAATTTCTAAAAACGTTTTGGATAAATCAAAGTTGAAAGAAAATGATCATCGGATTATCGGACAGCAAATGGATTTGTACTCATTTAACGAAACTGCGCCGGGTATGGTTTTCTGGCACAATAACGGTTTGATAATTAGAAACGCTTTGATTGAATTCTGGAGAGAAATACATAGAAAAGCAGGTTATGAAGAGATAAAAACTCCGCAGATAATGGATGATAGACTTTGGAAAATTTCGGGGCATTGGGAGAAATATAAGGAGAATATTTTTTTGACAAATTATGAGAAAAGAAGTTTTGCTGTTAAGCCGATGAATTGTCCTGGCGGAATGTTGGTTTATAAAAATTCTCCAAAGAGTTACAAAGAACTTCCTTTGAAGATTGGAGAATTGGGAGAAGTTCATAGACAAGAATTGTCGGGTGTTTTGGGGGGTCTGTTTAGAGTTATTCAATTCACTCAAGATGATGCGCATATTTATTGTACTGAGAAACAAATTGAACAAGAAGTTTTTGATATAATGGATTTGATTGATTTTGTTTATAAAAAATTGGGTTTCGATTATCGGGTTGAACTTTCTACTCGGCCGGAGAAAAGAATTGGGAGTGATAAGATTTGGGATAAGTCCGAAGCTGCTTTACAGAAAGCGCTTGAAAAGAAAAAAGTTAATTTTAAAATTAATGAAGGCGATGGGGCTTTTTACGGGCCGAAGATTGATTTCCATTTGACAGATTCTTTGGGAAGAAACCATCAATGCGGGACGATTCAGTTAGATATGTCTATGCCTAAGAGATTCGAGTTGGAGTATACAGATAAAGATAACAAAAAGAAAAGGCCGATAATGTTGCATAGGACGGTTTTCGGAAGTCTTGAGAGATTTATGGGAATTTTGATTGAGCATTTTAATGGTTGGCTTCCGACTTGGCTTGCGCCGATTCAAGTTAGAGTGATTAATTTTACAGAAAGAAATGAAGATTATGCCAAGGGGGTTATTCAAAAACTTGGAGAGGCTATTCCAAATTTGAGAGTTGATGCTGATTTCACTTCTTCAACAGTTCAATCAAAAGTTAAAGAATCTTCTTTGATGAGAATTCCTTATGTGATTGTTGTTGGGGATAGAGAAGAAAAATCTGGAGAACTTGCTGTAAGGGAAAAAGGAAATAACAAGATTTCAAATTATTCTGTTGAAGATTTTGTAAAGAAAGTTAAGAAAGAATTTGATGAGAGGGTTTGAGATGAACTTTCAATTTTACCTTGAGAAACTTTATGATTCTGGGGACTTTAAAGAATTTATAGATGAAAATCCAGATGCTTATCCTACAAGTTGTTTTTTTGAAATTGATCTTGAACATTTGAAAAACCCAAAAGCGCCAAATCAAGATAAACAGCATTTTGACTATTTTGTTCCGGCCGTAAATAAGTTGTTTAGTTTTAAACTTGAAGCACACGGCGAAAAAGTTCCGCAAGACATTATCGAGGGCCAGGCTTTTCCGAAATTGGGTTTGAATTATAGTTTTAATTTTGAAGATGTTCAAGCTTTGATTCAGGAAGAGATGAAAAAACAAGATATCAAGAATGAAATTCAGAAGTTGATGTTTTCTCTTCAGAAACTGGATAAAGATAATAAAGATTATTTGGTTGGGACTATTTTTCTTTCTGGAATGGCAATGTTGAAAGTTAATATCAATATTGAAGAGATGAAGATAACTGCTTTCAAGAAACAAAGCTTTATGGACATGATTAATGTTTTTAAGAAAAAAGAGTGATTTCTAGGAAAGGCAGTCGCTTCGCGAGATTAATGGAAAAAGTTAACAGATTTTTGGAGAGATATTTACTTCATTAATATTTTGAGGTTAAGCGAAGCTTTTAGATGAAGTCAAAAGCGGAGCGAGAATTAATTATTTAAAAAACAATGGTTGTATCTGCTCTTTCGAGAGATCTTTGTTTTAAGGTTTGGTATTCGCTAGTTTCTTTTTCAAATTCTCTTTGAGCTTCAGAACTTAATCTTGGAACTTTTGAAAGGTCAAAATCATAAGCCCTAAATGTTATTTCTCCCATTGAAAATTAGGGGGGTTAGAGTTTAAATAATTTTCTCAAACCTTCTGAACTATAAAGTTAATCATCAATTCAGAATTCTTTATCTCAACAATTTTAAATCCAGCTTCTTTGAAATGGTTGTGGATTTCTTCTTCAGTGTGTAAATAATAATATCTTTTTCCTTTATCTGTCCAGCCGATTAATCTTTCCGGCCTTTTGTTTTTGAATCTCTTACTTTTTATGTTCCAGGCTCCGATGTAGGCTTTTGCTTTTGGTTTTAGAACACGATATAATTCTTGAATTGATTTTATTCTGTTTTTTTCTCCTTTAATGTTATGCAAAGCAGAGATGCAAATTGCAGCATTGAAGAAATCATCTTTGTATGAAAGTTTCTTTATATCTGATACTTTGAACTCGGCTTTAATGTTTTGTTGTTCCGCTTTTTCTTTAGCGAGTTTAATCATTTCTTTTGAGAAATCAACGAGATACATTTCACCATCTTTTATCTTTCGTAAATTTCTTCCGCTTCCGCTTCCAAGGTCAAGAATTTTTCCTTTACTTTCTTTTAAAAATTCCTTAACGGCCATAGAAGGAATTTGTTTATGTTGGTGCCATTCTTCAGCAATTCTATTCCAGGTTTCTTTTTGGTTTGGAACTTTTGGGAGTTTTTCTTTTTTCATCTTACATCTTCTCCAAAGCTTGAATTCTTTTGTCCAAAGGTGGATGTGTTGAAGTTATGTTCTTGTTCGTGAAAGGATTGCTTATGAATAATGGCGCCATTGTTTTACTTATCTTTTTGTTTTCTTTGCTAGGGGTGTTTTCTTTTCCTATTTTTTTTAATGCTCTGATTAATCCTGTCGGTGTTCTGATAAACTTGACGGCAGAAGCGTCTGCGGAATATTCTCTTTTTCTTGATATCGCCATTTGGACGAGCCAAACGAAAATTGGGGCGAGGATTGCTAGAACGATTCCTATTACTAAAATTATTGCTCCGCTTTTATTTCTTCTTCCTCCAGAGAACCAGAGACTTCGTAAAAATATTTGAGAAATTATTGCAATCATTCCGACTAAAACGGCAACGAGAGTCATGAATTTTATGTCGTAGTTTGCGATGTGACTTAGTTCATGCCCGATTACTCCTTCGAGTTCTCTTTTTTCTAGTTTTTCTAATGCGCCCGTTGTTAAACAGATGACCGAATGCTCTGGGTCTTTTCCTGTTGCGAAAGCGTTTATCTGGGGGTTTTCCATAATGTAAAGTTTTGGTTTTGGCATCCCTGAAGCCAGACATAAACCTTCAACGAGGTGATGAAATTGTCTGTATTCTGTTTGGGAAGCTTTTTTTGCATTGACAGAAGCCAAAGCAATTTTGTCTGAGCCGTTATAACCGACTAGAACATAAATTATTGAAGCTACAGTTGCGATTATTAAAATGAACCAGAACGAATCTTGGTAGACCATTCCGATGACGTAGCCGAGAAGGAGGAAAACTGCGAAGATGATTACGACAAGAAAGAATGATTTTCGTTTGTTTCTTGCGATCTGATCATGGAATGAAATTCTTTGAGACATGAATGAAAGAAGAGAGAAGAGTATTTAAAATTAATTAAAATTCTTGTGGGGGCCGTCCAATAAATATTATCTACAAGCAACATCTACCTGAAAAATAAATTTCGTTCACTTCGTTCACAATAAATTTCAGAACCTGTCTTTAACAAGGTTCTTCACCTTAATAAGTATTAAGCGGAAAAATTTGACAAGATCAATTTTGAAGCTATTATTCTTGAGCAACTTATTACGAACAAATTATTTATTTATCTCTTTCTTCAAAAATCTCCCAGACCACTTAGTTTAAAAACCCTTATTTAGTCCTAATTTAAAGCGCAAGAGATTGTGCCAATTACACGGAGGAAAAAATGGAAGACGACAGAGAAATGTTTGATGCGAAATGTTCTGATTGTGGCAAGGCCTGTAAAGTGCCCTTCAAGCCGACTCAAGGAAAGCCGGTTAGATGTTCAGATTGTTTTAAGAAAAGCAAACCTCAAGGAAGCTTCGGTGGAAACCGAGGAGGATTTGGTGGAGGAAACCGAGGACGATTCGACGGCGGCAACAGAGGAAACTCTGGTGGCGGAAACCGAAACTTCAGTAACCGAAACGATGCCCCTAGAGAAATGCACAAAGCAACATGCGCTGAATGTGGCAAAGAATGCGAAGTGCCCTTTAAGCCTATGAGCGGAAAACCAGTCTATTGTAAAGATTGTTATAACAAGAAAAACTAATTAGAGATAATTGGTTTTGAGTAGATAACAAGATTTATAGTTATAGGGAATATTTTTTATTTTTTTTATTTGGTTATTTTTTTTTGGGAAGGTGGTGAGAGTGAAAGTGGGAAGGGCGAGATTTTTGAGAGAGATTATTAGTAAAGTTTATAATTGGTGGGGTGTTTGGAGAGTATGGAAGAACCTTTATTCACAGATATAGTGACGTGGGAAGGACAAACATATGAAATGGGATGGTTTGATGAAGTAAATTCAAAATTGTTAGATGATTTGCAGCAAGTTTATGGTTTTTTGTTTACCTCTGAAGGAAAATTGTGTCTTGTGCGCCCAACTGAAAAAAGGGGCTGGAGACTTCCCGGAGGGGGCCCAGAAAAAGAAGATCAAGATTGGAAAGATACAATAATTAGAGAAGCAAAAGAGGAAGCAGATATTATTTTAGACAAATCATCGTTAAAGATTGCGGGCATAATAAAGAATACTCCAAAGAGTGAAGATTGTGAAAGGGGAACAGGATATTCTTTGAGGGTTGTTGGGAAAATTATCTCAATTAACAAACAAACAGAAGATGTTGCAGAAGGTCTTATCAATGAAAGAGTTTTTATTGATCCTAAGGAATTTTCAGATTATTGTTCCTGGGGGGAATTTGGAGAATCTCAGTTAAAGAAGGCTTTGAATAAGAGGTGAGATGAATGAAAGATTTTTATAGTTTAAGGCGTTTGATAATCCATGGGGAAAGTTGAATTTCTATTTGATAAAAGTAAAGATGCTTTGAACATCTGGGATAAAATAAACAAACCCGTTCCTTACAATGCTTTTCTCAGGGGTCTTTCGCCAAGATTAATGGAGATTTGTAAAGGCAAGGCATTTGAAGATTGTAAAGATGAAATAATTGAATACAATCAAGGGATATATGATTCTGGTGTGATTAAGATATTCTTAGAGGCTCTTGAAAAATATTGGGGAAAGATTGAGAATCAATTTTTTGAAAGGTTGGAGAAGATAACTGGAAAAAAATATGACGAGAAAACTAAATGTTATGTAACTACTATTTCTATATGTCCTTATGATTCTGATGAGAAATCGTTTATGTGTTCTGTTTTGTATAATCTTCCTCAAGCGATTTCCACTATTGCACATGAGTTATTGCATCTGCATTTTCATAAATATTATTATGATGAAATTGAAAAAGAATTGGGTGAAGAAAAAACTCACGATCTTAAGGAATCATTGACTGTTCTTTTAAATTCAGAGTTTAAAGATTTGTTAATTGGTTATGACTCGGGGTATGAATCTCACAAAGAATTGAGGGACTTTATTTTAAGAGAATGGAAAAAGGAAAAAGATTTTGATGGGCTTCTTGTTAAGTGTGTTGAGTTGTTAAAGGAGAAGTGATTATTAGTAAAGTTTATATCCCTAAAAAGATTTAAATCAATATGAAAAAAAGAAAAATAAGGCCTTTAGTTATAATTTATTCTTTGATTGGTTTGGGATTTCTTGCATTAACTTTTTTAGTTGATTGGCTGTTTATCATAGGGGCTGTAATAATTATTTGGCTAAATCAAAGAGAATTCAAGAAGGAATAATTAGAATTTATTCTTTGGGGAAGATTTTTATAGTTTAATTTGGTAATTATTTTATGAAGTTCAACATTGATAAATCCCTTTTTTTACATTTTGCGGGATTGTTATTTTTTGTATTATCCTTCATCTTGGTAAATGGTTCTGACAATAAGCTAATTGTTGGTGGATTAATCCTAATATACTTAGGTATCGCTTATTTGTTTGAAGATGAATTAACCTTGAGGGACCTTTCTAAGTATTTGGGAGTATTGTTACTTACTCTGGGAAGTGTAGCCTTACTAACATCATATCTTTTACCCGAAAAAGTTAATTTATTTGTACTCATTGTTTTGGGGATAATCTTTGCTGAGTGGATTCTTTTACACTTTGTTGGACCGAAGATATGGTTTAAAAATTTGCTTTTTGTGATGTTTCTTCTACCAGTTTCTGTAACTGCTTGGAGTATAATGTCTGATTCCTTTAGGATAGGGATTAGTCAACTTGCTTCAACCAATTGGATTCTTTTATCTTTTTCAATAATAGTTATTGTTTTAATTTATAATTCCCTTATGATTTTTTTATCAAAATTATTCCCGAACAATAAAAATATTAAAAAAATGGCTTCTACTCGTTCTTCGATTATCTTTACCGTTATTCTAATAATAGTTTCAGGTATAGGATTTTATTATAGAGATCTGGGAATTAATGAAATTTTGAAAATTGCGAATAGCCCTTGGGTTATCATTTTTGGAATACTGATTAGCGTAGTATCTTTGCTTCGAAAATAATCAACAAAACTCCGTCGCCCTTCGGTTGGGGCGTCCAGGACTTTTGTGTCTTTCATGGGTGGACGTTATTTTTCTTAGACTAATCAAATTGAGAAAGGATAGAAACTTAATCTATTTATCATGCATACTTCCATACCATTCCCCTTTAACTCCATCTCTTTCTAGTTTTGCTTTAATTTTGGGGGATAATTCTGAAAACTCTACATACTCCATAAGATTCTTCAAAAATTTATTTGTAAAATCTAAATTACTTTTTAGTTTTAACCTTAGATTATTTCCCCTCACAATAAGAGTAAAGTTAAACTCTCCAGCTTTTTTATCTAATTCCCAAAAATTGTCAAGAATTTTATCCCCATATTTTTTCTTATAATCTGTTAACTTAAAATCAGACTTAAACTTCTGAAATGTTTTTTCAATGTTTCCCATAATCTCGTTGTCCATTTCAAATTCAAGATTTGCTTCTTGTTCAGTTTTATTCAAACCTTTTATTTTAGATTTCATAATAATATTATCATTCTAAGGGTTAAATAGTTTTCTTTTGTGCTTTTTTCATTCTTCTTAGAATGATTTGTAATTTTTCTGGAAAAGTGCAAAACATTAGAAAATATCAAACAATCCGACTCCCCCTAAATCACTAACTAAACCTCAAGTTCCATGAACGGTTGGGGTGTTTACGCCCCGGTAGGGTGTCGAACAAAAAGTTTTTAAACCACTATTATGTCCGAATATTGCCTTGAGCAAAAAGAGTTCTGATGAAATCATAAAATGAATATCACAGGATTAAACAAAGCGGAAGTTTTAGCTGGGTTGTACAACCATTCAAGAGCGCAAGGAAGAAGCGTTATGGATCCCAGGGCAGGAACCCCTATGACTCCTAAGGATGCCCAAGAAGTTCTTGATGGAGGGCAAACTAAATTTGATTACCTTAAAGGCAGGGCCATGAAAATTAATTTGGGGTCTGATGATGTTGATACTGATTTCTACAATCGTGATAATGGTGAGGGCGCGGCTGAGGGTGTGATTGAAAAACTGGTAGCATCTCATGAGGCTAAGTAACTAGAGTTAATGTCTAAGAAAAATCTAAAAAGTGGAATTGTGTTTGGAAATAATGAAAAAGAATGAAGTTAAGGGGATTGTGAATGATAACTTTTAGAAACCTCTACACTACTATCAATTAAGTCTTAGTTAAATTTATAAACTTCCACTCATTATCCATTACAGAGGTGTTCGTAACAGACACGTTAGTTCTGGGAAATAATAAAATGGCAAGACAATTTTACTTAACATCCGGACATACTTCCCAAGGGGGGTTGGATGCCGTCTTTGCAGATATCATAAAACAAGCAAAAGTAATTTCTGTTAACGTTCTCAATGTGGCCTTTCCTTCTAAAGACAAAAGGGATGAGAAAGCAAGACAATATGTCGGACAATTTAATAGATTGGGGATAAGTGCAGGTATTCATGATCCCACAGATGATATTGACTTAACTAAAAAAAGACTTTCAAGAGCAGAGATGTTATATCTTCCTGGGGGAGATACAGAATATATGTTAAGGACTCTTGAGGAAAGTGGATTAAGTGAATCTATAAAAGGGTTTCAAGGGCCAGTGTGCGGAAATAGTGCCGGGGCGTATGTTTTAACTCCCGCATATCTCCGGATAGGGCGAGGAGAGCCCGAGATAATTCCTGCCACAGGAATTTTGCCAATCCATCTTAAATGCCACTACAATCCTAAATTTGATAAAGATTTAAGAGCGTTGTCTGAAACAAGAGAAATACTGGCATTAGAAGATCCTTCAATGGTGAAGTATGAGGGGGATGTTCGTGGAGGGGTGATGCATGTGAGTGGAAATGTATGGAGGTTCTTTATGGGAGAAAAACAGAGGGTCCCATAAAATTTTTTATTTTTTTTGAATAAGAAGCTTTTTAAATTCTAAATTCATTATTTGGATATGGTGAAGACATTAGCAAAGATATTAGCAATTGGTTTGCCCTTACTTGGTGCTGTGTGTACTACCTCTTTTGATTTTAGGGCGAGTGATCCCGTTGCTCCAATTGTAGCAAAAGGATATCTGGTTTTAGCTTGGACCGGGCTTTGGGCGGTAATGTATTCTGAAGCTGAATCGAGAGAAAGAAGAGAACAGGGATATGAGGTTGATTGAATAGGTAGTAAAGTTTATAATTGATTAGAAAGATTTCTTTAAGCTTCTTCTACTTTGTCTAATTCTAATCTGCTTCCCTCTTTTGGAAATAAGACAATCGTTTCTCCAACGAGAGAAGAATTTAAACAGGTTCTGCCATCCCCTATATCTGAGATTCCATATAGGCCTAAATTAGCACTATAGGGTCTTGGACTATCTTTAACCCATCTTTTGAGTAATGGAGGAAATCCTTCTCCTCTGGCTAGCCAATCGAATTCTAATTTTATATCAGGGCCTTCAACAGAAGCTTCGCTTATATCTCCTCTGAAAATATATCCTTCTCCTTGATTTTGAATTTCTGCTTGACCCCCAACATATCTCTGAAGGTCCGCTGTAGTTAATTCTGCCATGATTTGTTTTACTCATAAGCCTTTTTAAGAATTTATATTCTGGAAAGTATATTTTAAATAACCTATTTAGTTAGAAAGAATATGAAAAGAAAAATAAGGCCTTTAGTTATAATTTATTCTTTGATTGGTTTGGGATTTCTTGCATTAACTTTTTTGGTTGATTGGCTGTTTATCATAGGGGCTGTAATAATTATTTGGTTAAATCAAAGAGAACTCAAGAAGGAATAATTAGAATTTATTCTTTGGGGGAGATTAATGGTAAAGTTTATAATTGGTGAGGAGTTTGGAAAGGGATGGCAACTTACTCACACTCACGAATAAGTACCTATGAAAACTGCCCTTATCAGTATAAACTGAGATATATTGACAAAGTTAAAGTTGAAACTCCAACAACAATAGAGTGCTTCATGGGCGATATGGTTCATCGGTCTTTGGAAGATTTGTATAAGAGAGTCAAGTTCAAGAAGAGAATTGCAAAGGCGAGCTTGATAAAGTTCTATAGGGATTTATGGGAAAAGCATTATTCTGAGGATATCTTGATTGTCAAAGAGGGCTTGAAAGGGGATAATTACAAAAAGATGGGCGAGAGGTTTTTGTCGGATTATTTTGAGAAATACAAACCTTTTGACCAATTGACGATTTTGGGTTTAGAGACCCAGGATAGAATGACTTTGCCGGACGGGAACCAATGGCATGTTAGAATAGATAAGTTAGCTTGTGATGATAAAGGAAATTATTATGTTATGGATTATAAGACTAATAGCAGAATGAAAGATCAAGAGGAAGCAGATAGTGATAGACAACTTGCGCTTTATTCAATTTGGGTTAAGGACAAATTCAAAGACGCCAAATCTGTTAAATTGGTCTGGCATATGTTGGCTTTTAATAAAGAGGCCGTGAGCGAGAGAACAGATGCCCAATTAAAGGTATTACAGAAAGAAGTTACTGATAAAATTAAAGAGATTGAAAACGCTAAAGAGTTTCCAAGAAATGAAACCGCACTTTGTAATTATTGTGTCTATAAAGAAATATGTCCGAGTTTTAAACATGAACAAGAACTAGAAGGAAAAGGCGTTAAGGAGTTTAAGGAAAATGAGGGGGTTAAATTAGTTGATGAATTTTCAGAAATAAAAAATCAATTGCACGAATTAACCAAAAGACAGGTTGAACTTGGGGGCTCTTTGATTGATTTTTCTAAACAGTTTGGTGTTGACAAAGTTTATGGAAGTAATATGAAAGCAAGTGTTAAAGATATAAAAAAGATTGTGATCCCTGAAGAGAAGAAGGAAAAGATAATAGAAATGATTAAGAAAAAAGGTTTGTGGGATGATTTTGCAATGTTGAATTATATGAAATTTAATTCTCGAGGGAGGAAAGGTGAACTTGATAAAGATATCATGAAGCAAATAGAAATTGATGAAAGTTGGAGAGTTAGTTTATCGAAGCGACGAGATATTGAAGGAGAAGATAAATGAAAAGTGGGGAGCGAGATATGTTGAGTAAATGGGGGGATGGTGAAGAATGAAAGCCCTCTCTTTAAAACAGCCATATGCTGAACTTGTTGTTTTTAGGAAAAAGACTATAGAGTTAAGAAATTGGAACACAAAGTTTAGAGGGAAGTTTTTAGTTCATGCTTCAAAAAAACCAGATAAACAGGCCATGAAGGAGTTCGGGTTTGAAGATTTACCTTTTGGGAAAATTGTTGGAGAGGTAGAACTTATTGATGTTAAGAATTATCAAAATAAAGTGGAACATAAAAAAGATAAGAGTAAACACCTTGCAAGTGATTCTTGGGGAAATTATGGGTTTGTGTTAAAGAATGCTAAGAGACTAAAACCTATTAACGCTAAAGGAAAGTTAGGTTTTTGGGAATTTGGAAAGAATTAAAAAGGTGAGGAGATTTATGGATTTATGAAAATAAGAGAGGTCTTAGACAAAAAAGTTGGGGAGAAAGAATACAAAAGATTCATTGTTATTCTCCCGAAAGATGAAGTTATAAAATCAGAACTTCTAGATAAAGATTTAGAAGTAATTTCTAAAAAAGGTGAGATAAAATTAAATAAAAAACAAAAGGTTTAAATAGTTCAGGTACCTGAATTATAAAAAGAGAAAATGAAATTAAGAACTTTAGATTTATTTGCAGGGGTTGGGGGGGTTCGTTTGGGTTTTGAAGAAGCTGGTTTCAAGACTATTTTTGCAAATGATATAGATAAAAATTGTAAGATAACTTATGATTTAAATTTCCCAGAACCTAAACTCACGGTCAAGGATATTTGGAAACTAAAGATAGAAGATATTCCAGAATTTGATATTCTTTTAGGGGGGTTTCCATGTCAGGCTTTTTCAATTGCTGGATATAGAAAAGGTTTTGTGGATACAAGGGTTGGGGGAAACTTATTTTTTAGAATTACACAGATATTAGAAAAAAGAAAACCTCAAGCATTTTTGTTAGAGAATGTTAAGAATTTAAGGGGGCATGATAAAGGGAAAACTTTTAAAATAATAAAAGAAACTTTGGAGGACTTGGGATATTGTGTAAAAACAGAAATTCTTAATAGCATGAAGCACGGAAATATTCCCCAGAATAGAGAAAGAATTTTTATTGTTGGTTTTTTAGATAAAAAAAAAGCAGACAGATTTAAATTTCCAGAAGAGATTCCATTAAGAGTTAATTTTAAGCAATTTACTACGAAAGAAGCAGATAAAAAATATTATTACAACAATAAACCACTATATGAAAAAATAAAAAAAGATATTTTATCAGAATTTTCAGTTTATCAATGGAGAAGAAAATATGTAAGAGTTAATAAAAAAGGGGTCGTCCCAACATTAACTGCTAACATGGGAAGGGGGGGACACAATGTTCCACTAATAAAAAATTCTGTTGGAATAAGAAAATTAACCCCCAGAGAATGTTTTTTGCTCCAAGGGTTTCCAAAGACCTTTAAACTTCCAGAAAATGTTTCTGATAGCGAATTATATCACCAAGCAGGAAATAGTGTTACGGTTCCAGTACTGAAAAGAATTGCTGAAGAAATTAGAAAAGTCTTATGATTATAATTTTTTAATTAACTTAATCCAATCATTATCCGCGTTATGCATCTCTCCAACACACTTAACATATCTGTAATCGGGGTTTCCAGAAAAGGCTTGTCCAGGAATTTCTTTAACTTTCTCTAATTCGTTGTGATAAGAAAAACCGGCAATCCAAATTGGAATCTCCTTTAACTCTTTAATTTTCCTAAAACCTTCTGATTTTTCAAGGAAATCTTTAACATTCTTAAAGAATGAATGTTCTCTCAATATCCTAAATAGATGGTCTGAAGGAAGACCGACTCTCACAAAAAGATAAACATCTGATTTTCTTGTTTGATTTTCATATTCTATTGGGGCTATGATGTTCCAACAGTTTTTCCATTTGCTCGATTTAACCGCAACACCAACTTTTACGGCTCTTAAGTTTCCCTTTTTATCTTTTATGCCATCAAAATCTTGAGGGGTTATATGGTCTGGATGAACCTCTAAGTCTAATTTAATTTCAGTTCCAAATCTTTCTTTCAAAAATTTTTGCACACCCTGTTCTGCTAGAATACCTAAGATGAAATCATCTGTCATCTGAACTTCACTTCTTACTCCTCTTATCCCTGTTCCATGACTAGCTTTTCCAGAGTAAGCCATTTTCAATGCAAATTCAAAGCACAGTTCGTATTCAGAGAGATTTAAGTTTACAGTTCTTTCATTTTTCAAGTTCTTCCATCTCCCAAGTTCATCTTTCTTAAATTTCCATCTTCCCCCTTCTTTAAATCCTTCAAATTCATTACCGCTTTGAAAATAATTAGAAAATTCCTTTTCATTTATAGATAAAAATTTTATTGCTTCTTTTTTTGTAAGTTTTTCTTCACTCATAGATTTAACAATAAAAAAGCCTTTAAAATTCTTTACTTTTCAGATAAATCAGCCATAAAAAAATAACAATGCCCAGATATAAAAACTATCTTTCCTTAATCAATCCCCCACTACCCCATCATCTCTTTCATTCTTTCTTTTATCTCCCCCTTCAGTCCCCCATCATACCTCAGATAATTATTCCCGATATTCCAAACCTGAACATCTTTTTGAATTGCCTTGGGAAACTTCTCGAATAACATCTGTTTATGCAGATGCTCCATGCAGACAATTATATCTGCCCAATCAATCATTGTTGAATTAACTTCTTTCTCTGCTAGAGGGCCAACTCCCGCGGATTTTGATTCAAATTTGTCTGAGAATTCCCTATTTACTAATTCTTCTGCACAAGGACTCCTGTCTATATTGGACATGCAAAGAAAGAGTAATTTTGTCTTCATTATAATTTCAAGCGAGTGAGTTATTTAATCCTTTCCTCACCACTCCCCAGTTTCCAACAATCTTTAAATATAAGTTCATCTTTATTACAACATGAAAACTAAACAAATCAACGTCATGAATGAAGATATTCTTGCTGATGTAGATGATGGCTTAAATGAATTGGCCAAAGCAATTCAGAAAAAGTATAATCTCTCTTGGGCCGAGGCAAAAGAATTCACAAACCATAGTCTAAAATTCCTGGTGTCTTAAAACTTAAAATGGCAATACCCTGTGAATGTGATAAATGCGAAAAGATGTTTGATTTAGCCCCTTTGCTAAATAAGTATCCAGAAGATACTTTGATGAAAGACTTTTTGTACAAAGAATTCAAAGATGGAACTGCTGTTTGTGAGGCTTGTAGAGGTTAATAAAAAAGAGATACATTATTAAAAAAGAAATATTTTCCAAGTTTAAATTAAATTGTCTGGACCATCTGAGGGCTTGGAAGACCAGACTTATCTTCTTGAATAATTATCGGGCTTTTCTCATAAATCCTATTTCTAATTTGCAATTGATAGTTTAATCTAAGTTCAATAACACCCTTTTCAATTTTTGCATTAAATTGCCACTTAGGAATTTCTCTTAAGTTTATCTTAGACATTTCTAAAAATTTCGATGCTTCAAACAGTTGTATTCCAACGATAAATTTTTCCTCATCAACATCTATGACCATATTCTGAAATTCTATTGAAAATGAGTATTCTCTATTTTTTACTTTGAAGAATAGAATATCATTTACATAATCATAATCCATTTCTCCCGCTGCTTCCAAATGCTTTGGTTTTATATCTTTGGTATTTGCCATTCTTGTATAAAATAAAAAGTAACTATTTTAATATTGTTATTATCAACATTAACTAGTATTTTAAGGTTTTGGTTCTTATGTTTATAGAATAAAGCATAATTCCCATTATATTGAAGACCAACCAAAAAAGGCTTTTCTTCAACTAATATTTTCTTTAACTCATAACAAGTATAAATCTTTCTTTGTTTATTACTTAATCTAAAAAAGGTGTGGGGTGTACATTCAATATTCTCCTTAGAATAATCTCCAAGAAATCTTAAAAATTTTTCTGTCTCAACCTTTTCTTTAATTCTTGTTTCATTAAACATGTTAAAACTAACAAAAACGCATATAAAAATGTTTTTTATTTTAGATCAATAGAGGATTTCACCCCCCAACCTTAAAATTCAACTTTCGGAACAGCTCGACTTGCTTCTGGAATCTTAAGATATTCTTTTTGTTTCTTGCCGAACAATCCAGCGAACATGTTTCCGGGGAAAGTCCTGAATAGGTTTGCGTAACCTAGAACCGAGTCGTTGTAATATTGTCGTGCGTATGCGACCTTGTCTTCTATTGCCGATAGTTCTTGTTGTAAATGCAAGAAGTTTTCATTTGCTTTTAGGTTTGGATAATTCTCTGCCAATGCGAAGATGCTCTTTAATGCAGATTGCAGTTGGTCGCCTGCTTTTACTTTCTTGGCCATGTCTGTTGCTCCGACAAGTGCTTTCCTCGCCTCTGTAACTTCTTTGACTATTCCCTTCTCGTGTTTCATGTAACCTTTAACTGAACTCATAAGGTTCGGGACGAGGTCAGAACGCTTTCTTAATTGAACGTCTATTTGACTTTGCGAGTTTTCGATTCTGTTTCCTAGAACAGCGAACCGATTGAAATATGATATGAACATGACTACTAGAATTATTACAACAACTGCGATGATTATCCAAGTTAACATGTTTAATTAAAGGGGAAGGGGTTTATAAATTTTCTGGGGGGCAAATCAAAACATTTAAATAGTTTAATGAATAGGTATTCATAATTAAAATAACCTAAAAAGGTAGGGAGAAAAAAATGCCACAAGAAAACGGAACAGGACCAAACGGACAAGGAGCCATGACTGGAAGAGGAATGGGATTTTGTGCAGGTTTTGATACACCCGGATTTATGAATGGAGGCTTTGGAAATGGTAGAGGCAGGGATTTGGGTAGAAGTAGAGGATTTGCATGGAGAGCAAGAACTGCCCAACCAATACAAACCCAACAGATCCAACCAACAGTTATAACCGAGAAACAAAAAAAACAATTTTTAGAGCAAGACTTAGAAGCTCTAAAACAAGAAATGAAAGAGATAGAGAAAAGATTAAAAGAGACAAAACAGTAATTATAATATGGCAAGACCAAGAAGAATTAGGAGAATCTTTTTTCAGCCGGGCGTAACTTATTTTAAACCAGCAGGGGTGTCTATGATGCACTTACAAGAAACTGTTTTGAGTTTTGATGAGTTAGAAGCTATAAGATTAATAGATTCCGAAAGAATGGAACAAAGTAAGGCTGGAAAAAAGATGAAGATAAGTCAATCTACATTATCTCGATTGCTTAGAGACGGAAGGAAAAAATTAGCTGAGGCCATAGTTAATGGTCAAGCAATTAAAATTCAAGGAGGTAATTTTAAAATGGTTCAACCAAGAGGAAGAGGTTTAGGCATGGGAAGAGGTAGAGTACTTGGGGGTAGAGGTAGAATGGGCGGTGTTGCAGCAGGCCCAGGAGGGATTTGCAAATGCCCAAAATGCGGATATGAAGAACCCTCGGTAAGAGGTCAGCCCTGCATGAATAAAAAATGCCCAAAATGTCAAAGTAGTATGATACGGGGATAAAAAAATGAAAAAAATTTCAGAGAAAGACGGAAATTTTTATGCATTACCTTCTTCGGTGCAGCAAGCTGCAAAGTCTTCAACTCAGAAGGTAATAAACGGAAGGGAATTATATTAAACTAAGATGATAACATTGTTCAAGAAAATAAAAAGAGGATGATAAATAAAAAATGCAAAAAAATAGCATAAAAGAAGCAACAATAAAAGCGGGAAAAGGTTTATGGAAAGCATTTCCAATGATCTTGGGAACAATTTTACTGATAAGTTTAATCTCGGTTTCAATCCCAAAATCATTTTATACAACCGTATTTAGCAAAAATATATTCTTAGATTCTGTTATCGGAAGTTTGGTTGGGAGTATCTCAGCAGGAAGCCCCCTAACTAGTTATATCTTCGGCGGGGAAATGTTGTCTCAAGGAGTTAGTCTCTTAGCGGTTACTGCTTTTTTAGTTTCATGGGTTACTGTTGGAATGATACAATTACCCGCTGAATCAGCAATTTTAGGGAAAAAATTTGCCTTATTGAGAAACATTACCGCTTTTGTTTTATCACTTATAGTAGCTATAATAACAATATTAATTTTGGGGGTGATAATATGAAATTTAGAGATAAATTAAAATCCCTTTCTGGTTCTTGGTATTTTCTAGGAACAATAATTTTAATATATATTCTTGTTTCAATATTTAATCAGGAAATTTATTTAAAAAGTTTAGACTTTTTTTCCCAGATTATTTATAAGGTGATTCCGGTATTTATTCTTGTTTTTGTTTTGATGAGTTTGACTAATTATTTCATAACTCCCAAATTTATAATGAAACATCTTGGAGAAAAAGGAATTAAAAAATGGTTTTTTATTGTTGTTGGGGGAGTATTATCTACAGGGCCGGTTTATATGTGGTATCCACTTTTAGCAGATTTAAAAAATAAGGGTTTAAGCTATGGACTTATTGCTTGTTTTTTATATAATCGATCAATTAAAATCCCTTTCCTGCCTTTAATGATATTATATTTTTCTTGGCAATATATCGGAGTTTTATTGTTGGTTATGATTTTCATGTCCATTGTTCAAGGAATATCTATAAATAAATTAATGGGAGTTGCACCGCTCGGCGTATCCCCAAAGGGCACAAGATCCCAAAAACAGGAGGTAAAAAATGAAAATAGCTATAGCATCAGAAGGAAAAACGCAAGATAGTGAAATAAGTGAACAGGGAGGAAGAGCACCTTATTATCTTATTTTTGAGGATAAAAAAATTGTAGAAACAATCAAAAATCCTTTTGCAGCAGGTGCCGGCGGAGCTGGTTTTTCTGTGGCTTATATGTTAGCCGATAAAAAAGTTAATTTAGTAATTGCAGGAAAGATTGGGGGCAATATGGTATCTGCTTTAGAAGAAAAAGGGATTAAATATAAGGAAGAATCTGGTAAGAAAGTTGAAGAAGTAATTTAGAGAAATCTAAATCTTGAACCTTCCCCTAGTTATAGTAATTGTTCTTTGTTTTCCTGTTACTAAATCTTTTATTGTTAATTGTTTTTTCTGAACTTCTTTTTGGCCGATGAAGATTACTTTTTTTATGTCGTAGCGGTTTGCATATTCTAAAGCCTTACTTGGTTTTCCGTAGAATACAGAAACGTTTTTTCCTTGGCTTCTAAGTCTTTGAGCTATCTGAATTGACTTTTTGTCTTCTCCTAATGAAACTATTAATATCTTGTCTAGGTCGATGATCATTTTTGTAACAGCTGAGAGTCTTTCAATTCCAAAGCTGATTCCTGTACATTGTACTTTGTTGAAGATGTAGCTTCCGCCCGCTGTTATTGTTTCCTTTATTCCTTGGGTCTTTATTTCGAAAACAGTTCCGTTGTAATAACTTAGGCCACGGATTACTGTCGGCGCGAACTTTACATCAACGCCGTAGAGTTTGCAATATTCTATTAGGCCGATTACTTCTTTGTAGGATTCAAATTGGCTGAAATATTTTTCTCCTTTTTTCAAACTATCGAGAACATTTTCTGCATTCAGAGATCTTAGGTTTTTTCTTAATTCTGTTTCAGGAAGTTTATCGTATTTGTCAATCTCTCTTAGAACTTGCTCCCTTTTGTTTTCGGGGATTTCATTGTCATCCAATATTTCGTTTAAGAGTTTCCTGTTGTTGATTAAAATTATCGATTTTATTTTTAATGCGTTTAAAATGTCGTTTGCAACTGCTAAAACTTCTGCTTCGTCTTTTAATGTTGAGCCGACAACATCAACATCGCATTGTGTGAATTGTCTTACTCTGTTTCCTGAAATCGGCTCGTCTCTGAAAACAGGGCCGATCTGAAATCTTTTGTAGGGTGTTTTCTGGTTTTGCATTAATCTTTTCAATTGGAAAGTGAATTCATATCTTAAAGCAAGCTTTCTTTTTCCTTTGTCTTCTAACTTAAAGATATCTGAAACTGCCTCGTCATTTGTGTTATCTCCTTGGACGAATTTTCTGTCTTCTATAATTGGTGTTTGGGCCGGCTGAAAACCGTATCTTTGAAAAACCGATTTTATAATTTCTTTTATGACTTCTTGCTTCTCTGCTTCTTTTCCTTGATAATCCCTAAAACCTTTTATTGTGTCTGTCATTTTTCCCCCACCAAACTTTCTACAAGTTTGTCTATCTTTTTTATAATAGAGTCTACTGTCTTATTAATGTTTCTTTTATTGTCTGCTTTCTCGTCTGGGAATTTCCATATCTCAACTTTGTTTTTCCATTTTGTGCTATCGAATATCACTGCCGGAACATCATCTGCGACAACGATTATTTTATCTGCCCAAAGTAAGGATTTAACGCTGATGCTTACAGATTTTGCTTTGAGGGCAAACCCATATTCTTTTTTCAAATAGATGTTTCTTTTTCTTTCCATTAAGTCAAGGGGTTTGTTGACTTCTATTATTCCTTGGCTCTTTACTTTTATATTTTTATTTCTGTTAATTCTTTTGAAGTAGGTTTCTGCTACTTTACTTCTAAATCTGTTATATTTACAAATAAATAAAATGTTTTTTGTTTTCATTTTAATTTTTTCTCCATGAAAACCAAGTCTCTTATTTGTTTATAATCTATTTTCTTATAAAATTTAAACGCTTCAGCATTCCTTTTTGAAACGAGCCTGACAATTTTAACACCTCTCTTTTTATAATAATTCTCAATAAACTTCACAAGAGATTTTCCTAGACCTTTTCTTTGATAATTTGGTTTCAACCAAAGTTCATTAAGGTATGCCTTCTGTTTATTGTCTGGAGTAATGCTTGAAGCAAGGAACCCTCTGATCTCTTTTCCACCAATAGAAACATACAATTCCCCTTTAAAGAATCCTTTAACTTCTTTCAAAGCGGTTTTAAGGTCATAGCTTTCATTATGGGGTTTTTTAGAAGATTCATTTATTAATATCTGAGCGATTTCTTTTGTGTCTTCTTTTTTAGCTTTTCTTATCTTTACTTGATTATTCATTTCAATTTCCTCTTTTTATTAAAGGGCGGAAGGAGTAACCAGTCCAAGAGTGTTCGGTTCTCCACCTTTTTTTCATTTAATTTTAACCTTTATTATAATAAGAAATAAGTTTCTTTTAAACTTTCCTAAAACTATTGAATAAATTAATATTTATACTTTTTATGGATTTTAGAATGGTGGCTTCTACTCGTAACTCTTAGATTACTTTTCTTAAAATTACTTTTATTTCCATCCTTATGATGAACAACTTCATGTTTTCTCAAGGGTCTTCCAATTTTCTTTTCAGCAACACCCCTATGAACCAATTTACCCGTTGATGAATTTCTCGGATAACCTTTTTTGTCCCTAAAAAATGCCATTTTATTTTTTCTTGTGTTTTTCTTGTGCTTCCCTTCTTTCTTTTGCTTTCATGTTACAGGCTAGACAACGCCCAACATGACTTATTGGTCTGCCACAATCTATACAATAAAGTTTCTTTTCTGCCATATAAAAAAGAGAAAGATAAACTATTTAAATTTTACTAATAATCCCAAAACGGCAACACATGAAAACTTAAATCAATAGAAAATATTGATTTAGATATAAAACCCAATAGAAAAGTAATCTGTTTTTCTTTTCAAATTAAGTTTTAGATTTGGAACCCCCACCATTTTTTACTTTCCTATGCACTTTTTTAATTCCTTTAAATGTAAAAATAGATAAAATCAAAATAATGATAAATTTTATACCAGAGTCTGAGCTATAAGAAGAATACCTCAAAAAAGATATGAAATTACTAAAGTATTTCAAAGTCTCTAAGAAAAAAAGTATAAAAAGCAATATTAAAAATATCTCTAATAATATCCAACAAGTTTTTTTGATTGGTCTTGAGAATTTTCCCATTTTATTTTTTTCAAGAGACAATCTTATTTAAACTTTACTACCTAAATTAAAAAAACCAAAAAAACCTATTTTAAATAAAGATGTCTATCCCCTATAAGATGTATTAATTGTCCTAAAAATAGTGAACCAAAAAACCAAAAAAACCATTTAATACTGACCATATCAAAATAAAAATTAATAGGATGATATATGATTAAGGAGAATACAAGCGAAGTTGCAATTATCCCAAAGATTGTATGGAGGGATTGCCTATGTCCTCGCTCTCGTTTCAAAATTCTTGAGAGTGGAAATTCTAATACCTTTCCCAAATAACCAAAAAATTTTCCATTAGTATAATATATAGAAGAACCACAATTTTCACTATCACTATCTGGCAATAAGGAACCAATTAAAAATAATATAGCTGATAAAATAAAGAGAATAACTCCTTCAGTAGTTGGAGCATCGACATTACCCTTGATAACAAACCATCCAAAAATAAGCATAATAAAGATTATGATTAAAAATGCTAAATTAAAATGACTTTTTCCTTTCATATCTTTATATAAGAGACTCCTTATAAAAATCTTTTCTTCTAATCCCTAAACATTTTTAAAGTTCTTTGAGTTTTACTTCCTATGTTAACAAGAAGGTTAAAGAAATATTTATGGTTCTTTTTTATTCTTGCAATTTTGTATGAATTTTCTAAGGGGGTAGTTAGTCTTTCAGGACTTTTTTCTCCATTATTTTTTTTACATCTCACTTATCTTATAGTTGGATTATGCTTTTCTGGAATTGGAATAATTTGTGCATTGGGGATATTTGCAAAAGATAAAAGGTTATGGAAATCCCTAAAGTTTCTCATTTCCCTAATAATTATCTTTGGTATTTTTACTGGATTTCTTATTGGTGGGTTGTCCTCTGGTTTTTGGGGTCTGGTATTTATTATTTTATCGTTCGTAGTTTTAGACTCTTGGATATATTATACAATCTTTAATACTGGGTTGTTTTTTGTTTTATCTTTGATAGTAGTATGGATTATAGAAAAAACAACTTTTGGTTTTGCAATGCTTGGTTTTATCTTGAAAAGAAAAAAGAAAGAGAAGGATTAAGTTTCTAAACTCATTTAATATTTCTAACCCGAACACTTCTATTCGACTCCCATCCTTTTAAAATCAATAGAGTCGAACACAAACGTTAAGGGCGGAAGTCAAACTCCCGACCTCGCTCAAACTTTTTTAATTTACCTTCGGGATTTATTATTGCGAAGTCGCTCGGAATCAAAATCTGTAATATCGTCTGCGTCTTCTCCGATGTATCTCCGAATGCAGTTTCGATACTCTCAACTGCTAAAGGGCGGAAGGAGAGAATCGAACTCCCGTCTTGCGGACCACAACCACATTTTCTAGCCACTGAACTACAACCGCCATAATTTAATTGACTTAAAAATCCCTTTTGGATTTTTAATTTTTCAACTGGCACCCCGCCAACGTCAAAGCAATCTACCAGAGCGATATATCCAGTTGAAAATAATAAAGGATCAAATGCTTTTAAAGTTTTGTCAGGAACAGTAATTTGGCTCGCAGGCTCGCATATTAAAGTTGGGGATAATAAAGAAAAATTACCAAGATTGAACTCTGAATTAAAACTTGTTATCCCCTTATCTACTTGAAGTTGAGCGGAAAATTCTGACGAAGTCGAATTTGGAGCGATTAAAGAATTAGAAGTACAACTAGAAAAATCTTGTTTCAAATCACCAAAGGTGATGGGGACATTTTCTAACTTTAATTGTCATGTTAATATTGAGAATTCGGGGGTTTTAAAGTTTTTGGTAGTGTCTTAAATAACAACCATTTCCAATCTCCACCTAAACTTGTAAGGTGCGATGTCTCCGACTTTTTTCGTTTCAAGAATCTTTAATTTTCTCTTCAATTTTTTTGCTTGAACTTTTAGACCATTGGTGTGTTGTTGAGCGTCTTCTTCATTTCCAAAACAATGGTAGAAAATTCTTGTCGGCTTTTTTCCGAAAAGTCTTGAGAAGAAATTTGTTTTTTTGCTTAACATTAAACCTTCTTCCAAGAAAGTTTCATCCAAATTTGGCCTAGGCATGACGATTATATCAAATCCTTTTGGATATTGCTGTTTTAATTTTGGTGCAACGAGTTTTATATCGCCATTTGCAAATTCTATTTTGTCTTTTAGTTTGTTTCTTAAAACATTTTGTTCTGCATAGGCATTTGCTTTTTTGTTTAGCTCGTTGCTGACTATTTTTTTTATTCCTTTAGAATTTTTTCTTATGACAATACTGTAAGGGCCGATGCCGGCGAACATAACAAGAACAAGTTTGTTTTTTCCAGGGAGTTTTGAAATCTTATTTGCAATGTCGTTTCTATCACCTGCAAGTCTTGAAGAAAAATAGGTTTCATCCATGTTAAATCTGAATTCGCAACCGTTTTCTTTATACAATGCTTCTTTTGTTTTCTCCCCAGCAAGGTGTTTTGTTTTCATTGTCCTTAATTTTCCAGAAAAATTTTTTGATTTTTCTAAAACTGTCGAGACTGCTTTGTGTTCTTTAGAAATTTGCTGCGCAAATTTCTTTTTTTCAG
Source organism: Candidatus Woesearchaeota archaeon (assembly GCA_964533515.1). Classification (GTDB taxonomy): domain Archaea; phylum Nanobdellota; class Nanobdellia; order Pacearchaeales; family GW2011-AR1; genus CAZHMB01. The sequence continues at coordinate 26,364 of CAZHMB010000006.1, forward strand.
AAGATTTGAATTTATCTGAATCTGAAAATTTAACTAAAGCGATATTTCCCAATAAATCGAAAGACCTTTGTTTTTTTTCTTTTTCCTTCATGGAATATAAAACCAAAACCTATTTAAAGAGCTTTTGTTTTGGATGATTGGATATTAAATTAAAAAGGAGGATAAAAATAAATGGCAAAAGAAGGCGGTTCTGTACTTCATTTCCTTGCGTGGATAACTGGTGTAATAGTTTCATTAGTTATTGGTAATGGAATGATCGACAAAGTTCTGACTATACCCGGATGGCTAGCAGGAAATGCTGGAAACGGAATTATTGCAGTAGTTATCGGTTGGATTATTGTGGTTACAACTTTGATAAGTGCAGTTATGGCAATAGTCAAGCGATAAATTTTTTAATTTATTTTTTTCTTTTTCTTTATATTTTTTTAATGATTGGCGATAGCCAAAGTTTTTTAATCTCTTTGACTCTGAAAGATACATGCAAAATTATCTTAACTCGAACACTCTCGAAATATATTTTGAGACTTATGGTTGTACTGCGAATTATAATTCAAGTGAAATAATGAAAGGGGTAGTTAGTTCGGCGGGTTTGAATATAACTTCTGATCTGAAGTTTGCTGATGTCGTTGTTATTAATTCATGTATTGTTAAATCTGCGACGCAAGAAAAAATACGTGGGCGTTTGTCTGACTTGATGTCTGAATTTCCTGAGAAGAAATTTATTCTCACTGGTTGTATGCCTCGTTTGTTAAAAGATAAATTCCAAAAAGAAAATCTTTTTTTACTTGATACCTCACATATTAAAGATATTGGGAAATTGATCTCAGACATATTTGAAGATAATTATTCCCAAGAGATTTATCTAGAACCAAGAAAAGAATGCAAAGCTAACCTCCCGAAAATTTCGGATGAAAAACTTATTGGGATTGCCCAAATTTCTGAAGGTTGCCTAGGAAGATGCACTTATTGCATAACTCGTTTGGCTAAGGGGAAACTTTATTCATATCCTGAGAAAGATATTTTAAACTCTGTGAAAAGAGATGTTGAAGCTGGTTGCAAGGAGATATGGTTGACGAGCCAGGACAATGCGAGTTATGGTTTAGATTCTGGAAAAAATAATTATGAGCTTCCGGGACTACTTAGAAATATTTTGAAAATTCCTGGAAAGTTTTATGTTCGTCTTGGAATGTCAAATCCGAATAATGTTTTGAAAATTTTGGAAGAACTTATTGAGATTTACAAAAACCCGAAGATGTTTAAATTTCTTCATATACCGGTTCAGTCTGGAAGCGATAAAATTTTGGAGGATATGGAAAGAGGTTATACTAGAACGGATGTTTTGAAAATTGTTGAGAAGTTTAGAAGAGAAATTCCTGGTATGATGTTTTCAACAGATGTTATTTTGAGTTATCCTACTGAAAATGAGAAAGATTTTGAAGAAACTTTGGACTTATTCAAAAAAATTAATCCGGAAATCTTGAATAAGAGTAATTTTTGTCCTCGGCCTTTTACTCAAGCTGCGAAGTTGGGGGAACTTAATACTAAAACAATTAAAGAAAGAGCAACAAAAGTTGATGTTTTGCATTTGGATATTTGTAAAGAAATTCAAAAGCCGTTTATTGGAAAAACATTGAAAGTTTTAATTGATAAAAAAGGTTGGAAAGGTACTTGGCTTGGAAGGGCTGAAAATTATAAATTGGTGGCTGTCTTATCAAATGAGAAAAATTTGCTGGGCAAGTCAGTGGATGTTAAGATAACTGGGAGCAGCCCACATTATTTGGTTGGTGTTGTTGAGGGGAAAGAATAAAAACCCCTCCCTCTTATTATTTTTATGGTAGAAGGAAAAGAATTTTACAAGAAATATCGTTGGTTTTTTACATCTAGTGGGAAACTTGTTTATGGGGGAAAATCTGCAGAGCAGAATGATGAAGTTGTTAATGAACTTTTGAAGCAGAGAGGGAAAGATTATATTTTAATGCACACGCGAATTCCAGGAAGTCCTTTTGCGGTTATTCGCTATCCTGTAAAAGATATATCTGAAGAGGATCTTGACGAGGTTGCAGTGTGGACTGGTTGTTTCTCTCGGGCTTGGAGACAGGGAATGAAAAATGTTGAAGTTGACATTTTCAAACTTTCTGATGTTTCAAAACCCAGGACAGCAAAATCTGGAACATTTGCTGTCAAAAATAAAATCAAACGGAAGAAAGTTAAACTAAAACTTGCTTTGATAAATCAGAAGAGTGTTCTTCGGGCTGTTTCTGAGGCCAGTGTTAAAAAAACAAATAAGGTTTTTGGTAAAATAATTCCAGGGAGTTTAACAAAAGAGAAATTTGCCAAACAAATCTCAGGAGAATTTGGAAAATCAAAAGAGGAAGTTTTAAATGCTCTTCCTACTGGCGGATTTAAGGAGATAACGAAATAATGGTTTCAAAAATGCCTCAAGCTCAAATCGGAAAGTCGGGAGTTACAGAAAACTTCATATCTACTTTGAAGACCTATTTCAATAGTTACAAAATTGTTAGAATCTCTGTTCTGAAATCGGCCAAGGAATCGGGGAGCGAAGGAAGACAACAGATAAAAGAATACAAAGAAAAAATATTGTCTGGTTTGGGAAATAATTTTGCGGCTAGAATTATTGGATTTGTTATTGTTGTTCGGAAAGTGAGGAAGGGGAAGTCTACTTAATTCTTTTTTTCAAAAATTTATCATATAGCAGATAAAAGAAGGGAACGCCCATATTAAATTCTATTAATGAGTTTTCTAGAAGTATCCAAAATGAGTCTGGTCTTATTCCGCTAATGAATAGGGAGAATTCCATCATGAAATGGATTAGGAAACCGACGAAGAAAAGGTAGGCTATTTTTTTCCAGTCGTATTTTAGGAAAAGCAGAAGGCCGTAGCCGGCTAATACTATTAATATTCTAAGAATTCTTAGGTCAAACATGTGCCTCGTTGTGACTATCAATGAATCGTTTAAAGGAATTAATTGGGATAAAAACGCGATTGCTAGCCAACCTCCGAAGACAAGTGCTGTCCAGCCAAGTTTGTTCGACTTTTTTTCAAACATAAGGAATACGTAGGCATATTCAACTCCGTAGGACAATGAAAACCATACAAAAAATAGAAGGACATTCCAACCAAGAGGCAAAAGGATTTCTCTTATTCCTGTATGCAACCAGATTCCCCAATCCATTAATAGATTTATTCCTATCCCGCCGACCAAAAAGACCAGAAGGGGTATTTTCTTTTTGAACTTGAATAATAAAAGAACGAAGATTATTAAGAAGATTAAATCGAATAGGATATAATCTGCTCCGAAAGTTCTTATAACGTCGTACATGAAATTTTGAGGTATTTGGTTCTTTTAAATTTTTTGGGAAACCAAAAAACTTTTAAACTCTGGAAGGTTCTGAATTCTGTACAGAGAAGAAGAAATCGGGAATTAAATTATTAGCTTCTCAGAAAATTAAGATGGATATGCCAATAGATATGCAGCATCAAGCAATGGGTTATGATCGAACAGCGACTATGTTTAGTCCCGAGGGTCATTTGTTGCAAGTTGAATATGCTGAAAAAACGGTACGATTAGGAAGTGCAAGCATTGGGCTTGTTTGTAAAGACGGAGTTTTGATAATTTCTGATAAAAGAATAGATGACAAACTGGTTGTGCAGAAATCTGCTAAGAAAGTTAATGAGATTGACGAGCATCTTATATCTGCTATCGCCGGAATAATTTCGGATGCGAGAGTTTTGACAGAGAAAGCGCAAGTGATTTGTCAGCAACACAGAATAACTTATGACTCTCCGATTGAACCTGAATCTGTTATAAAAGAAATTGCGAATATTCAACAGCAATTTACTCAATATGGTGGGGCAAGACCTTTTGGGATTTCAATGATGCTTGCAGGTATCAATGGGAAAAAACCAGAATTGTATACAAGTGAGATAACGGGAAATTATTTTTCATATTACGCGAATGCAATCGGTGAGGATGATGATAAGATAAAAGAAAAATTGCAGGAAAGATATAAACAAGATATGACCTTAAAACAAGGAACTAAATTGGCTCTTGAAATTTTCAAGGAAATGAAAGGCGCGAAGTTTGACGTCGGGAAATTTGAAATGGCTTACGTGACTATTGAAGAAGGTAAGTTGAAGCGGCTTGAAGGCAAAGAGATCGAGGAATTTGCTTGAGATGGTACAAACACAAGCACGAATAACAAAAGCAGGAAGGCATTTTGAGATACTTGTCGACATGGACAAAGCGGTTGAGTTTAAGAAAACTGGAACCGGAAGTGCTGGTGACTTTTTGGAGTTCGATGTTGTTTATGAAGATATTAAAAAAGGTGAGAAAGCTTCGGACGGTGATTTGAAAGAGGCTTTTGGAACTGCTGATGTTAATTCAGTTGCTGAGGAAATTGTGAAACATGGCGAGGTTCTTATTTCTCAAGAACATCGAGATGCAGAGCAAGAGAAGAAATTTAATCAGGTGGTTGAATTTTTAGTCAGGAACGCGAGTGATCCGCAGACAGGAAACCCGCACACTGCTGAAAGAATCAAATCGGCTTTGGGTGAAGCAAGAATTAACATAAAGAATAAACCAATTGAAAACCAGATGAATGAAATCGTTGCTGAATTGACAAAGTTTATTCCGATTAAAATATTGACTAAAAAAGTTAAGATAGTTATCCCGGCGATTCACACAGGGAAAGCATACGGTGTTATTAACGAATACAAAGATGTTGAAAACTGGCTCGGCAACGGAGATTTAGAAGTTGTTGTGAAAGTTCCTTCTGGAATTATAATGGATTTTTATGATAAATTAAACTCGGTGACTCATGGTTCAGCTACGACTGAAGAAGTTGCGAATGAGGAAGAATGATAAACCTTAACCTTTATAAACCAAGTTTTAGACATAATTAAGATGACAAGAAAAATAGTAATACCGGGAGAGATTATTGGGAAAGGAGACTTTTTACCGGGTGAAGGAACACAAAAGAAAGGAGATGAAGTAGTTGCTATGCGTTTTGGGCTAGCTGAGGAATCAGGGAAATTAATCAAAGTTATACCTATATCTGGGGTTTATGAGCCTCGAAGAGGAAATGTTGTTATTGGTGAAGTTACAAACATGATTTCAAACGGTTGGTTTATAAAAATCGGGCCGGACGATGTTGGATTTTTGCCTTTAACAGAAGTTCCGAGATTCGTTAACAAGGACAACTTGGACGAAGTTATGAGTTTGGGCGATATGGCTGTTGCGGATATTTCAATAATTAACCGAAGAGGAATTGACCTTTCTATTCGTTCAAGAGGTTTAGGAAAAATCGAGGATGGAATGATCGTTGAAGTTAATCCTTACAAAGTTCCAAGAATAATCGGCCGAGAAGGAAGCATGATAAAACTTATTAAAGACGAAACCGGTTGTAACATAACTGTCGGACAAAATGGTTTGATATGGATAAAAGGAAACAGTGTTGATGACGAGCTTTTGGCTAAGAAAGCAATATTAGAAATAACAAGAAAATCAATGATTGATGGATTGACAGAAAAAATTGAAAATTGGTTTAAAGCAAACGGAAAATCAAAAACTAAAAAAGTTGATGAGAAAAAATAAAATGACAAAAGACACACATAAATCAAAGATTTCTGGCGCCACAGAATCTAAAGATTCTGTCGGATTCAAAAGACCAGATGGAAGGAAGATTGATGAGATGAGAGAGATTTCTGCTAAAGTTGGTGTTATTCCTAATGCTGATGGAAGTGCGATGTTTCAATCTGGGAAGACAATTGCTATCGCTGCTGTTTACGGTCCGAAGACAATGCACCCTCAACACAAGCAAGATAATTCTACAGGTTTATTGAGATGTACTTACAACATGATTAGTTTTTCAGTTACAGATAGAATTAGACCTAGGCCGAGTAAAAGAAGCCAGGAGATTTCTAAGATTTCTGAATGGGCTTTGAGTCCTGTTTTAATGCTTGAAAAATATCCAAATAAAGTTGTTGATGTTGAGATCAGCATTCTTCAAGCCGACGCTGGAACACGATGTGCAGGTATAAACGCTGCTGCAATGGCTTTGGCTCACGCGGGAATTCCAATGAAAGACATGGTTTCAAGTGTTTCTGTTGGAAAATTAGACAAACAAATTGTTGTTGATCTTTCTAAAGAAGAAGAGGATTTCGAAGAAGGCGAGGGAGCAACAGATATCCCTGTGAGTTGCACACATTCAGGAGATATAACTCATTTACAATTAGACGGGAAAATATCTGCTGAGGAATTGAAAGAAGCTATTAGTCTTGGGAAAAAGGCATGTGGTGATATTTATGAAATTCAAAAACAAGCTTTGAAAGATACGTATAAAGATTTGCAAGGAGAGAAAAAATGAGAGAGCCAGAAGGAACAAAAAAAGAAAGTATAAGTTATGACAGACGAAATGTAGATAATGTAGTAGAACTCGTAAGACAAAGGAATATCGGAGAATACTCAGAGATAACAGATATGCCTAAAGATATTTCAGACTTTAGAGCAGCAGTTACAGAGATATTAATTTGTATTGGTAGGACATCTTCTCCTTATGGGTCTATGCGTTTTGAACACCATATTGACGAAAAAGAAACTAAATATTTTGTAAAGGGGACTGCATAAGATGAAAACTACTAAGATAACTGGCGATAGAATAAAGAAATATCTTGAAGAAGGAAAAAGATTCGATGGAAGAAATCTGGATGACTTTAGAGATATAGAAGTTGAACTTGGTGTTTCTAAAAATGCTGAAGGAAGTGCAAGAGTTAAGCTTGGGAAAACAGATGTTATAGTTGGTGTTAAAATAGACGTAACAGAACCTTATCCTGATAGTCCGGACGACGGGAATTTAATGGTTACTGCTGAGCTTGCGGCAATGAGTTCTCCAAGATTCGAAAATGGTCCGCCACAATTTAATGCTATTGAACTTGGAAGAGTTGTTGATAGGGGAATAAGAGAAAGTAAAGTTATTGAAACTAAAAAACTTTGTATCAAACCAGGAGAAAAAGTCTGGAATATTTATATCGACATATATTCAATAAACCACGACGGTAATTTGCTTGACGCTGCTGGAATAGCTGCTATAATCGCTTTGAAAAATTCTATGATGCCTAAATATGATGAGAAAGAGGAAAAAATTATTCACGGCGAATGGTCTGATGAGAAGTTGCCAATGGCTAAAGATCCTCCAATATCTACAACTTTTTACAAGATTGGAAAAGAATTGGTTGTTGATCCGACACTTGAGGAAGAAGACGTTGCTAAGACAAAAATTACAGTTGGGTCAGCGAACGGAGTTATAAGTTCAATTCAAAAAAGTGGGGAAGGGCCTTTTAGCGAAGAAGAAATTGCAAAAGCTTTGGATATGTCTGGAAAAGTTTGGAGTGATGTTCATAAGAAAATTGAAAAGTTTTTAAAATAACTTTAACTTGAATATAAAATGGCGGACAAAGAAATTAAAAATTTCTAGCTCCCCCATTTTTCAAAACAACACAACAACAAAATGGCGGAACAAACACAATTTAAGGATTTTACAAAATATGAGAAAGCAAGAGTTCTTGGTGCAAGGGCTTTGCAGATTGCTATGAATGCGCCGTTGTTGATTAATATTTCTAAAGAGGATTTGGAGACAATTAAGTTTGACGCGATTAAGATTGCAGAGGTTGAACTTGACTCAGGTGTTTTGCCGATTAGCGTTAACAAGCCTTTCCCAGACAGAAAAGAATCTGCTTTGAAAAGAGAGAAAGACAAGACAACGGATGACAAGGAGATTGTTGAGAAGGAAGCCCAGGAAGAAGAAGAGATCGCTAAGGGAGGCGAGATAATGGAACTTGCGAAACCCGAGGACGAAGATGATACTGAAGAAGATAGTAGTGATAAGGCTGAAGAGTGATTAGGTTTTTCTACAAAAGATCTGGATAAACATTCTGTCTCTAAGTTCAACCTTTTTTGACTCGATAATCTCAAAATATTTTTTTAATTCATTTAATAATTCCTCTTCTTTCCAAAAAGCAAAAAATCTTTTTGTATCTGAATTCTTGTCAGGCACCATCCCTTCTTCATCCCCTTCCTTTACACAGATATAAAAAATTCCTTTTGGTCTTAATATATCTGAGATCTTTCTTAACACATTATCTATTTTTTCTTTTGGAACATGTAAAAGGGAAGTGACCGCCCAAACTCCGTCGAATGAATTATCTTTGAAGGACATATCTTCCAAATCCATGACCTCCGCATCAATATCTTTTTGTTTACATATTTTTATCATCTCTTCAGAGAGATCAATTGCTTTGACATTCAACCCCTGGTTTTTAAAAAACAAAGAATGATCTCCCCCGCCGCATCCAATATCAAGAATATCTTTCCCATTCAATAATTCTAAAAATCTCTTAAACTCATATCTCCTGTGAATTTCCAATAAATTTAAAAATTTATTGGCAAAAGCACCCGCATGTTGATTATAAGCCTTTTTTGTTTCTTCTTTATAGTCCATCAGAGTGATATGGTCCGGGGGTTTAATTATTTTTCTGTATTGCATAGATCTTTCCCACCCAAATTCTTAAAAACTCTCAATTCTTGTTTTCAATTATGGTTGTGATTAAAGAGGTTTCAGGAAAAGCGATTAAAGATTCTCGGGGTGATAAAACAATTTGTGTTAAAATAAAAACTTCTAAAAATAAAGTCTTTTCTGCGAGTTCTCCGAATGGAAAGTCTACAGGAAAATATGAAGCCAAAAGTTATAAGAAAAATCTTGAAGGCGACATAAAAACATTAAAAGATTTCTCAGATTATTTTTCTGAAGATGAGATCGAGAAGTTTAAAGACTTGCGGAGAATCGAAGATATTGTCGATGGGCATATAGGGGCCAACACTTTGTTTGCTTTGGAATCCGCTGTCTTGAAAGCTTTGGCGGATGAATCAAAAAAGGAAATATGGGAATTAATTCCCGGAAGTTCAAAAAGTTCAAAGTTTCCTCGGCTTGTTGGGAATTGCGCCGAAGGCGGAAAGCATTCTTCTGGGCCTTCAAAAGCTAAAGGTAAAAAACCCGACTTTCAAGAATTTCATATTATTCCGAAGACAAAAACTTTGAAAGAAGCTTTTGAGTTGAATAAAAAATTAGATTCTTTGATTGGCGATGAGATTAAGTTAAAAGATGAAAAGTTCTCGGGAGAAGTTACAGATGAAAATGGTTGGAAAACAAGTTTGAATGATAGGGAGATTATTGAAATTTTATCTCAGGTTACAAGTAAACAGAAAATTAAAGTTGATATTGGGTTGGATGTTGCAGCTTCAAGTTTTTACAAAAGAAAAAATTACAATTATTCCAATCCTCCTTTGAAAAGAACTTCTGATGAACATTATTTTTATATAAAGAACTTGATGAAAAATTTTCCGATATTTCTTGTTGAGGATGGTTTTGAAGAGGAAGATTTTTCTTCGAACACGAAATTGTTGAAAGAATTTCCTAATACCCTTATTGTTGGCGATGATTTGACTGTTACAAATGTGGAGAGATTGAAGAAGGCCATAAAAGAGAAAGCGATTAACGGGATAATTGTCAAGCCGAATCAGAATGGTTCATTGATTCAAGTGATGGAAGTTTGTGAGTTGGCAAAAAAGAATGGCGTAAAAATTATATTCTCACATCGTTCTGGAGAAACTGGGGAAAATATTCTTGCTGATTTGGGATTTGGTTTTCGAGCTGATTTTTTTAAATGTGGAATAGATGGAAAAGAAAGGGTTGTGAAGTTGAAAAGGTTGGTTGAGATAGAGAAGTCGGTTAGGTGAAATTAAGCGGGGGTAAATAATCTGCTCTGTTCGTCAAATTTAAAAGTTTGTGAATGATTAAGAATCTGGTCTAAAAAATATTCTCTAGAACTTCTACTTGAAGGTTGCATATCTGATATATTCAAATCTCTCAAGGGAAAAACAATATAAGGCCAATATCCCCCTTCATTAAAATTTATTCCCATATCTATAAATCTTTCAGTTATTTTTAGATATTGAATATTGAATCCTCTCTTCTCTTCTGATTTTTGGTGGCTTAGAGTAATTCTGAAATCATCCGATTTCGCAGGAAGAATATGGATATAACCTCCAACAGATGTAGCACTAATTTCTTTTCTGGGTAAGGGGTTGGGAGTACGAGATAAATCAACAACGCTAAATCCTGTATCTGCTAAAGATTGCAAACCTTCAAGCGCCAATCTTTCTATTTCTTTATCCATTGTTATTTTCTCAGAATTAATCTGAGGTATTCACCTCTGAGATTTTATATTATTGTGCTTTTTAAACTTTTTGAATTCTAATTTCATCCCCAAAAGATTTTGTCCCCACAAAACCTTTTTAAACTCAAATCTCTGTGAATTCTCATGGTTAAGGAAAAAACAGATAAGACTGAAGACTCAATTGTTGAAGGAATTGAAGGGGCTGTTGAGAAAGGACTAGAAGCGGTTGAGGACGTAGTGGAAGAAGTAATTGATAAAGTTAAAGGCAAGAAATCTGCTAATGAGAACAAGGGTAAGAGGGCCGTTGAGGAAATGGTAGCTGAGACTAAAGAAAAGGTCGAGGCAGAGATGGCTGAAGACGAGAAGAAATTGGCCAAGGCTGAATCTTTGGAAACTGAAAAAGAAACTCCTGCTAAGAAAGCAAAAGAAAAGAAAGTTGAAAAGACGCTTGAAGAAAGGAAGAAAGAGCTTTTGGAAAATGTTGCTAAGTTGAAAGAAAAGGTTTCTGCTGAGGGGATTAGTACAGAAGATTTGAAAAGGGAAGTTAAGATTAAGAAAAGAACGGACATGTTGATTCCTCTTGAGGATTATGTTAAGTCCGGGATTTATATTGGAACTCGTGCTGTTACTCCGAATATGAAAAAATTTGTTTATAGAAGAAGGGCTGACGGTCTTGCTATTTTTAATACTGATTTGATCGACGAGAAATTGAAAGAAGGTATTGAATATCTTTCTAAATTTAATGCGGAGGATGTGATTCTTGTTTGTAAAAGAGAAGCTGGTTGGAAAGTTGCTCAGAAATTTTCGCAGTTGACAGGAATAAGAGTTTTCACAAAAAAATATCCTGCTGGAATTTTAACAAACACTGACTTGAGAGATTTCTTTGAAAACGAATTGACAATTGTTGTTGATTCATGGTTGGACAGAAATGCTTTGGCGGACACATTGAATGTTAATAAGAAAATTTTGATGGTTTGTGATACAAATAATTTTTCACAAGGTGCGGACAAAGTTATTATTGGAAACAACAAGGCCGAAAAAAGTTTGGGCGTTATATTTTATCTTTTGACACGGGGTTACATGAAAGCAAAAGACATGGACACTACTGGAATTCCGGATTTGGAATGGTGGACTGGAGAAGACCAAGAAGGAACAGGAGTTGCAAAGGCAGGCGGATTTAGGCAAGGTCGGAAATAATTCTGGTTTGGGCGAGGAGAGGGTTGATGAAAATAAGATGAAACAAAAGACAGCAGACAGATTAATTGAAAGGTTGGGAATGACTTATGAAATGTCTAGATTGCTTCATACTCCAGAGGATTACCAAAGATTTGAACAGAACATGGTTGGAATACTTGCTGGTTTGGAAAGAACAAATCCGAGGATACCTAAAGAGGTCTCTGTAGAACTTAAACCAGGAGCATGGGAAAGATGGGGCCATGCCCGTAGACCATTTAGTAATGTTCCTCCAAAAGATAAATATATTCATTTTACATATCAATGTACTGGGAATTTCGATGAAGCTATAGAATGTTTTAGAAGAAGGTATGGAATTGGCACTGAAGAACAAGCAGCAGACCAAATTGCAGAAGAAACAGGAATTGCTGAAAGAGTAATTTCAAGGGTCGGGAAAAGTACAATAACAAATTTAATGGCGGGAGGGGAAACAGCGGAAAAAGCAAGAGAATGGGTAAGAGAAAACTTTTTTAAGGGGGTCCCGGGAAGCACTATGGTTTGGATTAGAACAAGTTTTGTCACAGAAGTTTTAAAACAGCAACACAAAAAAGAAATTTGGTATGGGACAATATAAATCTCACTCACTTCTAAAAATCAACCAATTCTTTTTGTCTCCGCCCATTTTGGCGTTGAGCAAAACATATTTTCCTTTGAGTTTTTTTCCTTTGAGATGGAAAACAATTTTGCTTTCTTTCCAAGAATCTAATTCGTATTCTCCTTTGTCCCAAATTTCAACGGTTCCTGCCCCGTAACTTCCTTCTGGAATTTCTCCTTCGAAATCAGCGTAATCTAAATCGTGGTCGTCAACCTGAACAGCCAATCTTTTTACATCTTTTTCTTTTGGCGGTTCTTTTGGAACTGCCCAACTTTTTAAAACTCCGTCGTGTTCAAGACGGAAATCGTAATGTAAATGAGATGCGTCATGTTTTTGGATAACGAAGATTGGCATGAATGTTTAAAGAATTAAATGTTTAAATATTAATCGCTCCGTTCTCAGACATTCGTCGAGAGAACTTCGCTTAACCCCCGTCGCTGTCGCGAAATTAATGTAGAGACTTTAACAAATTATGAAAATATTTTTTACTTTAATCTGTGACTTTGCGAAAAGATTTGGCGAAGCCAATTTTGTATCCAGAATATCTTGAGTATACGAAAGTAGAAAAGCGCGAACGGAGTGAGCGCGTTACAAAACTTTTAAATACTCCTCTGCCTTTTATAAAACATGGTGAAAGCAATGAACATAGCGTTGGGGATTGGAATTGCTATAGTTTTAGTTTTGGTTGTTGTCCTCGGTGTTGAGACTTTTTATCCTTCTCCAGAATACGAAGATTTCTGTGAATATGATTATGAGGATTTTAGCGTTATGGAAAACGAATCTAGTTGTTTGGCTATGGGCGGGAAATGGAATCCTAAAGTAGATGCGACATTAGAATCTGAAAGATTGGAAATAACCTCGAGATGCGACGGAAGTATCTATACAAGAAACTGTGATGACCAGGTTAACGAAGCGAGAGAACCGCACAGTAAAGTTTTATTTTTTGTTATAAATATAATTGGTGTTCTTTTTATTGTTGTAAGTTTATTTTTAATGGGGATGCCGAACATAAGTAGCGGGATTGCATTTTCTGGAATTGCTTTGTTCGTTTATGGATTTATCCGAGGCTGGCAAGGGACAGAAGATGTTTGGAAATTCTCGACAGGTGTTGTTATTGCTGGACTTTTGATTTGGTTTGCCGTTATGGTTAATCGAAAGTATGAAGGAAAATGAGAATTAAGTTCAAAACAACAAAGATAAAATTAACTGTCTCAATCGTGATAGGTTTAATTTTTGGAAATCTTCTTAATTAATCCCCACTCAAGCTCTCAACGTCAACGCTTTCAAATTATTTTATCTTCGTTGTTCCAAGTTATCACATTCTCTATCGCCAAACCTAGTTCGCTCTTTTTTAATCGCTCTGCTTAAGGTGGTTTGATATTCTAAAAATTTTTTATATATCTGAGAATTATCTTCTACTCTTGTATAAAGAAGTTCTCCGAGTATTATTTCTTCAAGGATTATGCCCCTTCCATTATCGTTTATTTTAAACCTTTTATGCCTTTCACAATCTCCTTTAGATTCTTCGTAACCCAGATCATCTAATTCAATTAATCTCCCTCTGTTACTATTATCCACGCTAAAAATTATTTCTTTTGAATCACCCTTTACTTTTGTCTCACCATCTTTTGGATAAGAAGATATCCTATCTACACTTCCATCTTGATTGAAAAGAATAAATTCTTCATAACCTTTAACAATTTTTCCAGTACGATAATATAAATTTCCGTTTATTGGTCCTTTTGTATTGTATAAAACTATCGGTTTTCTTTCCCATCTCGGTTCTTGATTTTTTTGTTCTTTGTTCTTGGGATTTTCAATATGCCCTAGAGATTGTTTTAATTTTACCCCTATTAATTGTTCCCGCCCTCCTTGTATTAAAGTTCTTGCTGATATCCCAATTCCTATTCCAATTCCAACCAATACTAATTTAGAAACTAATCTTTTCATGTAGGTTTTTAAATAAAATTTGGTTTTTAAATTTTATGCTTTGTTGTATAAGAAAAATTTTATTCTTGCAAGATCACAACCCCCATTCTTTTAAACCTTCCATCCCCCGTCGCTGATCTTTTCTTCTCTTATCTTGAAGAATTTTCTATCAAACTTTTTCCCGTTGCTAAACACAAAGTTTATAAACCAATTTCAGCTAAATTTTTTAACTAAGATGAGTGCCTTAATGAAAACATCATACGTTATTAGTAAACTTGAAGATTCAATTAACGTTAAGGTATGAGGTATGTGAAAGCAATTATGTTAGTTGTAGTTTTAAACTATTAGTTAATTTTTTTGAGTCAATAAGCAGCTTATAGAGGAGTAGATTGTGTGAAGTGATTTTTCTATCTTATATATGAAAAATTGCGTAATGGAGAAATTTTATTTTTTAATAAAAATTTTATGATATTATTTTAATTCCAGTTGATCCT
>CAZHMB010000007.1:0-31361 GCA_964533515.1 Candidatus Woesearchaeota archaeon
TGCCTATGATGTTTCAAGGTACCTCAAAGGAAGAGCGGGAAGATGTTGCTGAAGAGATTTTAGAAAAAGTTAATTTGGAGGATAGAATGGATTTTTATCCGAATCAACTTTCAGGAGGACAACAGCAAAGAGTTGCAATTGCGAGGGCTTTAGCAAATGATCCAGAAGTTATATTGGCTGACGAGCCTACAGGGAACTTGGATACAAAAACAGGTGAAAAGGTTATGGATTTTCTTAAGCAATTGAATAGTGAAGGAAAAACAATAATCATGGTCACGCACGAGCCTGAGCTTGCAGAAGCTTATGCCGAAAAAGTTTATTGGTTAAAGGATGGAAAAGTAGAAAAAGTGACAAAAAAGAAAAAAAGTTTTGCAATTGTGAAAGAAGAGAGAAAATTATTCAATGGGAAAGGAAAGAAATTTGGGGCAAAGAAGGAGAGGGGTTAAATGATCCAAGATTATTTTGCTTTGTCTTTCAAAAATTTAAAACATCGAGGGATTCGATCATGGTTAACTTTACTGGGCATTTTTATTGGAATAATGGCCGTTGTTTCTTTAATTAGTCTGGGAAATGGTTTAAAGTTAGGAGTCATGTCACAGTTTGGAATTAGTTCGACAGAGGTTATTTCTGTTCAAGCAGGTGGACTTAACTCCTATGGCCCTCCGGGGTCTGGCGTTGTTAATGCTTTGACAGAAGAAGATGCCGAAGCTGTAGGAAAACTTAGTTCTGTCGAAAGAGCTGTTGCGAGATATTTGTCTTCGGGAAAATTAGAGTTTAATGATCGAGTAAATTTTGGCTTTGCAGTTTCTGTTCCCGACGGAGAAGATCGGAAATTCTTTTATGAAACTTTAGACGCAGATGCAGAAGTTGGAAGATTGCTCGAGGATGGAGATTTGCACAAAGTGGTTTTGGGACATAACTTTTATTCTGATTCGGCAGGATTTGATAAAGAAATTGTGCCGGGGAAGACAATTCTTTTGCAAGACAAGGAATTTGAAGTTATAGGAATAACTGAAAAGAAAGGAAGCTTCATTCTGGATAATGTGGTTTATGTAAACAACGAGCCCCTGAAAGATTTAATGGATATAGGAAACGAAGTTGATCTCATTGTTGTCAAAGTTAAAAATAAAGATTTGATAGACAAAGCAAAAAGAGATATTGAAAAACTTTTGAGAAAGAGGAGGAATGTGAAAGAAGGCGAGGAGGATTTTGAAGTTTCAACACCAGAATCTTCACTTGAAACAGTAAATAGTATTCTCGGAGGAATTCAAGCATTTATTATTGTTATAGCGAGCATGTCAATTCTCGTTGGGTCCTTGGGGATTGTAAACACCATGACAACTTCAGTTCTAGAAAGAAGAAAAGATATAGGAATTATGAAAGCGATCGGGGCTAGAAATCAAGACATCTTCTATAACTTTTTTGTTGAGGCAGGTTTAATGGGTTTGATTGGCGGAATCTTTGGAGTTGTTTTCGGGGTCTTAATTGGGTATTTCGGGACTGTGGGAATCAATAGTTTTATTGGTGCCTCTATCAAACCGGAAATTGATTTTATTTTTATAGCTCTTGTTTTAATGAGTAGCTTTTTAATTGGGTCTGTCACGGGAATTACTCCGGCCATGAATGCAGCACAACAAAATCCAGTGGAGGCTTTAAGAGGATGATCTCAGAAGAAAATGTAAAATACTCTTTGAAGAATTTGTATCAGAAAAAATCTAGGAGTTTGTTGACGATAGTTTCAATATTTGTCGGAATTACAACTATCTTCGTTTTCATAAGTTTTGGTCTCGGACTTTATAGTTATGTAAATGAATTTCTGACAGATTCCTCCGCGGATAAGATAATTATCCAGCCAAGGGGAACGGGGGTCCCGGGATTAGACCCGACTTTTGCTTTGACTGATGATGATGTGGACGCCATCAAAAAGGCTTCTGGAGTTTACGAAGCGAGTGGAGTAGCCTTTAAAGTTGCTGAAGTTGAAAGGCGGGGAATAAAAAAATATACTTTTATTGTGGGGTATGATCCAGATGAACCTTTAATCATGGAATTTTATGGGATTGACCTTGAAGAGGGTAGGTGGTTAAGATCCGGAGAGAAGAATAATGCGATTTTTGGATATAGTTATAACTTTAACGATAAGATTTTCTCAAAAGGTTATGATCTGAATGATAATGTTAAAGTCCAAGGAGAGAATATCAAGGCAGTTGGATTTTTTGAATCTGTCGGAAGCCCCCCTGATGATGCGCAGATTTACGTTACAAATGAATTCTTAGAAGAGCTGTATCCAAATGAAACTTTTACTTATGGCTGGGTTATTGCGAGAGTTGATACTACAGATATGGAACGGACAATTGAAAACATTGAGAAAGCGCTGAGGAAAGAGAGAAATCTTGAAGAAGGTAAGGAAGATTTTTTTGTTCAATCTTTTCAAGATCTGATGGAAACTTACTTGAATGTTTTAAACGGGATTGTGGGTTTTATTATTTTGATTGCTTTGATCTCCGTCTTTGTCTCAGCAATTAATACTGCAAATACAATGATTACTTCGGTTTTAGAAAGGTATAAAGAAATAGGAATAATCAAATCAATCGGTGCTAGAAATTCTGAAATTTTTAAGATATTTTTATTTGAGTCTGGTTTCTTGGGATTTGTGGCAGGTGTTGTTGGGGTTTTCTTCGGTTTCTTAATTAGTTATACGGGGGGGAAATTGTTGGAAAGTCTGGGGTGGGGATTTCTGTCTCCAAATTTTTCAATATGGCTTTTTGTTGGTTGTATCTTATTCTCAACTTTGACTGGGGCGATTTCAGGAGCGATTCCGGCCCATAGAGCGTCAAAGATTAATCCAGTTGATGCACTGAGATATGAATAAAATTATACAAATCTTTAAAAACCATTTTCCCCAAAGTTTCTTAGCTTAAAAAAGAGGTAAAAATTGTGACAAACTGTTTGAATTGCGGAAAAGAACTTTCTTCTGAAAGTGTTATCGATCTTTGTGAGAGATGCGGAATCGGGATGTATGGAGAAAAAACTTTTAGCACTATTGTGAATAATCTGAAAGAAGATGGAGACAGGCAGAACTTAACAGACCAAGGAACTCTTGGGATGGAAATGCCAGAACCGGGGCTTGAAACTCTTGAAGAAACCCGGGAATTTTCATAAGCATTTCTTTTTGTTTTATAAAGGGATAGTTTTTTAAATGGTTTATTAGTGAATTTAATATGGCAAGGAAAATTAGAAATTTTCTGGACAATAGAATCTAAACGCAAAAGGAAAAAATTCAATGGTAAGGAAAAAATCACTTAGAACGCGGGGAAAGCTGAAACTTAGTAAGTACTTTCAAAAGTTCTCTGATGGGGATGTTGTTAGTGTCAATTTGGAACGATCACAGAAGTCGAATACTCCTAAAAGAATGCAGGGAAGGACCGGAACAATAAGGGAAAAGAAAGGCAGCTCGTATGTTGTAGATATCAAAGATCACGCAAAGGAAAAGAGTTATATAATCTCCCCCATTCATTTAACTAAGTTAAAAACATTGGAAAAAACAAAAAATGATAATTGAAGAAAAACCGCTGAGTATGTCAGAATCGTCTGAATATTTGGGAAAGAGCGACAGCGAAAAAGAGACGACGGGATTCGTTAAGAAATTCGTTAAGATAAAACCAGAAAAGGCAAAAGAGCTTAGAAAAGAAATCGAGGGTCTTGATTTCTTGAAAGTTAAAGCCGAACATATTGCAAAAGTAATTGATTTGATTCCTGAGACAGAAGAAGAATTGAATAAGATTTTTGTAGATATTTCTTTAAATGAGGAAGAAGTGAAGGCTCTCCTCGAAAAAATTAAATCTTTTAAATAATAAAATGAAAAAATTAAAAATTTTATATATTTTCCAAAAGGAAGTATCTTTGTAAAATGAAAAAATTAAAAATTTTATATATTTTCCAAAAGGAAGTATCTTTGTAAAATGAAAAAACTAAAAGTTTTATACCTTTTACAAAAGGGGGCTTTTTTGTAAAATGGACAAAGAAGAATATGCAATAGTACTAGAGTACCTGCCAAACGGCTATCCCTTGGAGAAAAAGATGATGCCAATCGCGCAGGCGATAGGGAAAGAGAACCTAGTATTGCTCGAACTTGTTCCTCGGAGAGGAGTTTCTCTTGAAATTGGAGAGGAAGCTTATATTGGGGAAGGGAAAAGAGAGAAGATTTATTACATTCTAGGAAGACTGAAAAGAGAAAAACTTGGGGAAGCCGCCAAAGCTCAATTAGAAGAACATATTAAGAATTATGTGGAAGCGAAAGCGAAAGAACTTCTTGAATTTTATAACAAATCTGAAGCGATGAACAAAAGAGTTCATCAGATTGAATTGCTTCCCGGAATGGGCAAGAAACACATGAAAGAGATACTTGAGAAGAGAAGAGAAAAGGAATTTGAGAGTTTTGAAGACATGGAGAATCGGATTTCTAACCTTCCCGATCCGAAAAAAGCAATCGAAAAAAGAATATTTGAAGAATTAACAACCATGCAGAGATACAATCTATTTGTTAATTGATTAGACAGTATCCAGGTATAGCGGAACCTTTAAAAACTCTTTGAAAAAACTAATTATAGACTATGGAAGTGAAAGAAAAACAACCAAACGAAGAACAGAAAGCTAAAGAAAGAATTGTTAGAATCCTCTCGAAAGATATAGAGGGTGGGATGAAAATTTATGCGGGACTTACAAAAATTAAAGGTATTTCTTGGGCAATGTCAAATTATATTTGCAAAAAAATGGGCCTTGACAAACCAAAAATGGTCGGTCTTATGGACGATGCGGAGATTGAGAAGATAACAAAATTTGTAAAAGAGTTGAAAAGTATTGAGGAAAAATATTTGATGAATCGGCAAAAGGATATTGAATCTGGAGAAGACAAACATCTTGTTGTCTCAGATTTGGATTTGCAAAAGGAATTTGACATAAAAAGATTGAGAAAAATTAAGAGTTATCGTGGTTTGAGGCACGGCGCAAATCTTCCTACAAGAGGTCAGAGGACACGGGGCAACTTTAGGAAAAATAGGTCTAAAGGTTCTGGAATTAAAAAGAAAGTTGTAAAGAAAGAATAAAATGAAGAGGAAACACAAAAAATATTCACGACCGAAAAGGCCTTTTGATAAGGCAAGGATAGATTCTGAAAATATTTTGAAAGAAAATTATGGTCTTAAAAATAAAAAAGAAATTTGGAGATCAGATGCAAAGATTAAATCTATGAGAGAGAAAGCAAAAAAATTAATTTCCGCGGATGTTGAAGAACAGAAAGCATTATTTGCTCGTTTGAATAAATTGGGATTTGAAGTTAACTCGATTGCAGATGTTTTGGGCCTTGAGATTGAAGATTATTTGAAGAGAAGGCTCCAGACAATTGTTGTTAAGAAAAGGCTTGCGACTACAATGAAAGGTGGAAGACAATTAATAACTCACAAAAAAGTTTTAATTGGTGGCAGGGTTGTTAACAGCCCATCTTATATTGTCCCGGTTAAATCCGAAAGCGAAATTACTGTAAAAAAATCAAAGCCGGAGAAGAAAGTTGAGAAAGAGGAAGAAGCGCCAAAAGAAGAAAAACCTTCTGAAAAAAATAAACCCGAGGAGAAAAAAGAATAATGGCTGAAAAAATAAAGGAAGAAAAAGTGGAAGAGACAAAAGAAGCTCCGAAGGAGAAGAAAGTTGAGAAAAAGAAAAAAGAGTACGAGGCTGTTGTTAATATTTATACTTCATTCAACAACACAATCGCGCACGTTACAGACATGGCCGGAAGAACAATCGCAAAAGTTGATGGAGGAATGGTTACAAAGCATAGCCGATTAAAGGCAAACCCAACAATAGCGATGTTTATTGCAAGAAGAATTGGAGAGTCTTTGCAAGAAATCGGCGTTAAAAATTTATATGTTAGGATAAGAACGAAAACTGGAAATCCTGCTCCGGGCCCAGGAACAAACGCGATCATGAAAAGTTTGTCAAGAGCCGGCTTCAAAATTTTGAATATCTTGGATGTTACTAGAAGCCCGAGGGGCGGCCCAAAAGTGAAAGGTGGTAGAAGGGGAAGAAGACCGTAAATAGATAAGCTTTAAAAGAGTTAAATTTATAAAAATAATATGGAAAAATCAAAGATTTTACGTAGTTTCCAAACAAGGGTATTTGTAAAATGAAAAAAATAAACGAAACAAAAAACGGGCTTGTTTTTCAAGCAGATATGAACTACACATTAGCAAATGCTATAAGAAGGTACCTTGGGAAGATAAAAGTTTTGGCGATAGATGAGCTTGAAATATCAAAGAATGATTCTCCACTTTACGATGAGACAATTGCTCACCGATTAGGATTAGTTCCAATTGTAACCCCTGGAAATGTTAGCGATTCTACTGAAAAAGAATTAACTCTCCAAAGTAAAAAGGAAGGTTTTGTCTCCTCCGGAGAATTCAAAGGAAGCGCTAAAGTTGTATATGAGAATATCCCAATAACTCTTTTAAGTAAAGGCCAGGAGCTGAATGTGAAAGCGTTTATCCGAGCAGGAAAAGGAAATGATCATGCAAAATTTTCTCCAGGATTGATGTTCTATAATGAATTGATGGATGTTAAATTAAAAAACTGCCCTCTCGAGGCTGTTGATATTTGTCCGAAAGGGATATTAGAAAACAAGGATGGGAAAGTTATTGTTAATGAAAAAGCAAAATACAAAGGAGATACTTGCGAGGCTTGTGTTGACGCTTTGAAAAAGATAGGTAAAGAAAATTGCATTGAAGTTAAACCGCAAGGAGAGTTAGTTATCAATCTGGAAAGCTTCGGTCAACTTTCAACAAAGGACATGTTTATTAATTCAATAAAAGAGTTGAAAAAAGACTTGGAAGAAGTTGGAAAAGGTTTGAAATAGTTCTTTAGTTAATTTGAAGATATTTGAGATATACATGCGGGAAGAAGGATTCGAACCCTCGTAGACAGAAGCCATTTGGACCTTAACCAAACCCGTTTGACCACTCCGGCATTCCCGCCGAGTAATGTACGCGAGCATTGTATCGCGAAGAGCCAAAAGACTTTTATCGTGAGCGTGCTTACGAACCTCGAAAATAACTGAAATCGAAGGTATAAAAAACTTTATAAAGCTATTTTTGTCTGAGATTATAACTGCGAGTTAACGCGTTAGCAGGAAGTTAATACTTCTTGTTAGATAGGATGAAATCAAAAAGTAAAATTCAAAAACAACTTAAGAAAAAGAATTCTTCCGAGATAGTTAAAACTGTAAATGAAGCTAAAAAGAATCCTGCGTGGCTGGAAGTTGCCAGCATTCTTGCGGGCCCCCGAAGTAATTTCATTGTGGTAAATCTTGAAAGTCTGAATAAAATTTCGGATGGAAAAGAAACTCTCGTTGTCCCTGGAAAGGTTTTGTCTATGGGAAGCCCTGAAAAAAAGCTAAAAATCGTCGCATTAAATTTTTCTGAAAATGCGACTGAGAAACTGAAAAATGCTGGTTGTGAAACTTCAAATTTATTGGACGAGATTAAATCAAATCCAGAAGCGAAAGGAATTAAAGTGGTAAAAACGGACAAATAATATGAAAAAATTAAAAATTTTATGTATTTTCCAAAAGGGAGTCTTTTTGTAAAATGGTAAAAATAATTATCGATGGAAAACAAACTCCGATGGGAAGACTTGCCAGCCATGTCGCTAAACAAGCTTTGTTGGGAAATGAACTTGCAATTGTGAATTGCCAAGAAGTTATAATCACTGGAAATAAAGAAATGATCGAACAAGATCTTGCGGATATGCGTGCGAGAATAGGAAGTGGTCAAAAGGGGCCGAAGGTTTCAAGGTCAAGCGACCAAATTGTGAAAAGAACTATTAGGGGCATGTTACCAAATCACCGGAGAGGCAGAGGTAAAGAAGCTCTGAAAAGGATACGGTGTTTTGTTGGGACCCCTAAGGAAATTGGGGAAGCAGAAAAAATTTCTCTTGCAGGAAAGCCAAAATCAAAATCTATAATGGTAGGGGATTTGAGAAAACATAAATAAAATGGAAAAATTAAAAATTTTACGCATTTTCCAAAAGGGAGTCTTTTTGTAAAATGGTTAAAGAAAATATGGTAAAGCCGAGAATTATTGAATCTGGAAAGAGAAAGACGGCAATTGCTCGAGCAGTATTGAGGCCCGAAGGCACCGGTAAAATCACAGTGAATGACCTAGATTTTTCTAATCTACAATTCCTTGATAAATTGAGGATTCAGGAACCCTTGAAAATTGCTGAAGCCGTTCTAGGAAAATTGGATTTTGATGTTGCTATAAATGTCCGGGGCGGTGGACAAAAAGGCCAAATAGAAGCAGCTAGACTTGCACTTGCAAAAGCAATTGTTAAATTTTCTGGGTCAAAAGAACTTGAAAAGGCTTATCTTGAATATGATAGAAATCTTTTAGTTGCTGACGTTCGTAGAAAAGAAGCCTACAAGCCTGATGACAGTCGAGCAAGAGGAAAAAGGCAGACTAGTTATAGGTGATTAAAAGTGAACTAATTCTCTTCCGTGGAGCCACTAGCTTTTTGATCATCGTAGTAAGGGGGAACACCTTCAGAATAATATCGCAGATAGATACATCTTTTTCTTTCACATCTGCGCGCTTTTAATTTGCCCAAAATCCCCTGGTGTCCTGAAAAAGAACAAACCGGGATGTATTTGCCGTGCTTATTCGTTATTGGAGTGAAAGGGTGTAGATCATTTGCCCCAACCTCCAAACGAGAAGTTTTTCCGTTTCTATGCCCGCTGCGATTGTTCGAAGAATTTTGACCCTCGCTGCATTTTCTTTTTCCCATACTTTTAGGTATTTTTCATACTTAAAAACAAATATGTTCTCAAAAGCATATATTCAACTTCTTTTAATCCCTAATTTATCCAACTTATTTTGAACATGGTTGAACAAAGTTGAAGAGATTATCTTTTGATGTTTACCCTCATGGGTTTGATTATTGAACTTTACTTTTCCAATATAGGTGAAATTAGTTAATATCTTTTTTAATCCGTTGACCGAAAGATTGTGTTTTTCAGCAAGTTTTCTTAAACTTAAATTGTTGTTTAAAAAATCCTCAAATATTTCTTCTACTTCTCTGTAATTTTGTGCGGGAACCAGTTTATTCTCTTTCCAGGTGTAACCAAAGGGTGCTCGGGACATAACTTCTCCTTGAGATGCTTTCTTTAACATCGCTTCTTTTTGGGGTTGGCCTTTCAATTCGGCAAATTTCCTAAATGCTTCAATATTTTTCTCTGGAATTGTTTCTTCAATGTAAGAATCTAATCCTTCTGGGTCGTGTGGAGCAAAGGAAAAACAAACTTTACACAGGTCTAGGCCCAATTTTTTTAAATTATTCTCCGATTCAAATCCGCATTTTGAACATTTTGTTTTTTGCATTTTAAGTTTCCTTCTTTTTTTCATCCATTAATTCATCAAATGGAGATTTTATCTTTTTTAATTCTTCTGTTGAAATGTGTGTGTAAATTTGTGTTGTTGATAAATCACTGTGCCCCAACAATTCTTGTATTTTCCTTATATCTGTTCCGTTTTCTAGAAGATGTGTTGCGAAACTGTGTCTTAAAGTATGAACATGGACTTCTTTTTTTATTCCGGATTTTTTATTTGTGTTTTGAACAATTTTTTGTAGGTTCCTCGAGGACAATTTCCCTTTTGGCCCTGTAAAAAGATATTCTTGGTTGGCTTCTTTTTGTAGCTTGACTTGCTTTCTTAAATCATTAATTAAAAAACTTGGGATGTTGAAGACACGATCTTTCTTTCCTTTGGCTTGACGAACTTGGCCAATCTTTTCGTCAAATTCTAGATCGGCAATTTTTAAATTTATTAATTCGCTTACTCGGAAACCACAAGCATAAATTAGGGATAACATCAATTTAGATTTTTTGTTGGTTGTGGAATTAATTAGCAGTATTACTTCGCTCTTTGTTAAAACAGTTGGAAGTCTCTTTTCTTTTTTTGGTCTCTTGATTCTCGCGGTCGGATCTTTTCCAAGGATCGCCGAATAAGCATATTTCAAAGCAGAGAGAAAAACGATTACTGAACTTGAAGATCTCTCCGAAAGTTTTTCTGACATAAAAAGTTTGACATCGTCTTCGGTAATTTGCTCTGGGACTTTTTTCAGATAGTCCAAAAGCTCTTTGTTTGCCCTTAAATAATTTCTAACGGTATATTCTGAATTCTTAGATATTTTTAATTCAACCGCTATTTTTCGTAAAAATTCTTCGGGTGTCATTTTAATTTTATCCCAAGTTTGGAAAGTTGTCTAAACGTTTGCTCGTTGTTTTTGAAAAGAATTGTTTTGAATCCTAATGCCTTTGCGGGTTTAATATTCCAGATTTGATTGTCTATAAAAACACAATTCTTGGAAGGAATGCCTAATTTTTTTAGAAGTAATCTATAAATTTTCCTGCCCGGCTTCCTTATCCCCACGTCACATGAAACTATCACTGGAGAAAATTTCTTGGTGTATCTCTTTGGCATTACTGCTTTTTCAGATATCCGCCATTGATCTGAGAGAATTGCAATTTGATACCCTTGTTTTTTGAGTTTAAAGGCAAATCTGTAAAGCCCCTTATTTTTCTTGAAATTTTTTCTGTACGCTTTTAGCAATAGTCTTCTTAATTTTCCTTCTGAAACATTATTCCTTTGGGAGATTGATTTTAAAACTGCTTTCTCAGATAATTTTCCCTCTATTGCTAAAGAATAGGGGGTGTCGATAGAATCTATCCATTGATCAAAAGGGATCTTTAATTTTTCGGCCATGAAATCGTGAACCCCTTTTGTTCTTTGATGTTTATGGGCGGAGAAATAAGAGGAACTATTTAATGCCAAAACTCCTCCGACGTCGAAGACAACGGCTTTAATCTTCTCCGGTCTCTTTTTGCCCTTTTTCATACTCTAGATTGTGCGAACACGTTTATAATTGTTTGGGCAAATTATTTAAAATATAATTTCCTTTGAATTTTATGGAAAGAATGATTCAAACCCTTATGTTAAAAGAACATGAAAACCTTGATAGTTTGCTGGAAAAATTTAAGGGGGATTCCTCAAACATGGGCCTTTTTAATAAATTCAAATGGAACTTAGAGAAACATTTTTTCATGGAGGAAAAAGCCATCTTTGATTTGTATAATAAGATTAAAGGAGAAGATATCCCTATAATTTTTGATTTGATGGAACAGCATGGAAGAATTCTCGAATTGGTTAAAGATGTTGAGGATGCCATCGATGGAGAAAGAATTGAAGATATAGAAGAACTAAAAAATCTTTTAATAAGTCACCGGCAGGGAGAAGACAGGGATTTTTATCCCGAGCTCGACGAGGATTTGACTCCTGAACAAAAAATTGAAATGAAAAAAAGGATTGAAGATCACTTAAGAGGTTAATTGATTCAGAACAAGATTTTTATACGCTAAATTGTTGAAGGATTTATGTTATATGAAATATTGATGGCGATCGTTCAGGCGACGACAGAGTTTCTTCCAGTTAGTAGTTCGGGGCATCTGGCCTTGTTGGGGAGTATTCTTTCTGAACCTAATTTATTTTTAATAACGGTTTTGCATACTGCATCTTTATTTGCGATCTTGATTTTCACAAGAAAGGAAATCTTTGATTTATTAAGTTTCAAGAAGGAAACAAGAAGCCTGTGGATTTGGTTAATTGTTGCAACACTCCCTGCGTTTGCCGTCGGTGTTTTGTTTAAATCCCATATAGAAACTGCCTTATCAAATCTTTTGTTTTTGGGCATTGCTTTTGTTTTCACGGGAATTATTCTATTGTCTACGAGAAGTTTTTCTGGAAACAAAAAATTGAATTGGAAAAATTCTTTGGGTATTGGTTTAATGCAAGCTCTTGCTCTCTTTCCGGGGGTATCAAGAAGTGGAATGGCTATCTCCGGAGGTTTGTTTAGTAAATTGCCCAAAGAAAAAGCGATAAAGTTTTCTTTTTTGTTATTTATTCCTCTTGCGGTTGGTGCAATGATCTCAGAATCTGGGGCTTTTGATTTTAATTATTCTTTGTTGGTTGCATTTCTTGTATGCTTTATTCTAAGTTGGATTTTTCTAAATTTTCTATATGGCATTGTTAAAAAAGGATATTTTTGGGTTTTTGGATTTTATTGTTTTATAGTAGGGATCATTAGCTTATTACTTTATCTTTTATTATAGTTAGTTTTATAAATTTCCTTCTTATAGAAATCTTATGAAGTTCGAGTTTACAAAGCAGCATGGAATTATCTTGGGAGTTTTTTTAATCATGATTATTTTATTTTTCCCAAGTACAAATAATTCTTCGCAAGAGGAAAACGTCCAATGTGTTGAAGCTTCGGATTGTTTTGTCTTTGGAGAAACTGGAACTTGTGGCTGTGGGTGTTATAACTCAACACAAATAGAAGAATTCGAAAAGAATCGGACCGAGGGCTGTTTTTGTCTACCTCCGGAGGAATGTGTTTGTCCCCAGGGCAAATGTATGAGAAACGTTTAAAAAGGTTTTACCCTTTAGCATAATATGGCAAAGAAAAATTCCTCAGCTAACATTAAAATAGATGGTGCTGACAAATTGATGGATAAATGTAAGAGTGAAAAATCTTCTGGTTGCTCTAGTGGTTGTGGTGGCGCAGCGTATGGTTTGGGTTTTATTGGAAGTGCAATATATTATATCTCAACGGCAACCGGTTTTTGGGTTGGTGTGCTTGGATTTTTGAAAGCGATTGTTTGGCCGGTGTTTTTGGTTTATGAAACTCTGAAGTATGTCGGAGCATAAGAAGATTTAAAAGAGTTCTTGAGTTATTTTTTATATGAAACCTAAAGAATGCAGGGGCTGCGGTAAGGAATTTACTGCTAAAAGCCCGAGAAGGCAGTACTGTGATGTTTGCAAGAAGAAAAGAGATGCGGAGTATAAAGATTTTCTTGAAAAAGATTTTGATGATCCCGATTTAGAGGATGCTTGAAGAGATAAATTCCGAAACCGGCTTAGCCAGATTTCTTCGTCCAAAAGGAAAATTAATCTAATCTTCTTTCTTTTGATTCGAATCCTTTTTCTTTCAAAAGTTTGGATATTTCGTCTTGATGCTTTAAAGTATGCAACATTTGGTGGTGATTCGGGCATAACCCGATTAAATTTTCTGAGGCATTGTTTTTTTTATTTTGGTCTAAATGATGCAGATCAACAACCTTATCAAAACCACAAATTGCGCATTTTTCTGTTATTTTTTTATATGTTTCAAAATCTAGACCATAATTTTTCATGTGATTCCAAGCCTTTGTTGCATCTAGTCTAAAAAGAGTGTTGTAACATCCGGCACAAAATCCTTTTGCATGGTGGGGTCTGCTTCTCCCACAACGCTTACAGATTTTATCTTTTGGTTTCCAAATTAATTTTTTGTAACAAGTCGTGCACAAATTCTTTGAATGCGCAATTACTTCTTTTCCACAATTTTTACAATTAATTACAGGCATTCTTTATTAAATAAGTTCGGATATAAAAACGTGTGCGAAAACTTTAGAATAGTAACGTTCGTATGTATAAAAGCGAACTACTGGTAATACATCTTGTGCGAAGCTTTTATGTGTAAATGGTATTTGGGGGCTAAATCCTCGTGATTGGAACAAAAAAACCCGGTTCCTCAGAAAAATCCTCCCAGGAATCCGCTTCTCCGTCTGGTTCTGTTCCTGAATGTTGCCTTTGTGCACGTTTTTGAAATGATGGAATCTCATCTTTCCTTTTTATTACTCCATAGCCAAGGGCCTTAATCCCAGGAAAAAACAGACAAAACCCCTCGGGAGTTACTTTACGATAACCACTACTTCCCTACAGGTAGCTATTTGGTCCGATCTGCCAACAAACAAATAATCCTTAGTAACTTGCTTATCCAAAAAATTTCCCTTAAGCGTACCGGCATAAACCCCATTTTCAAAAAACATTAAAGCCACATCCCCCATTGAGATCGCTTCGGAGATTATCTAAACTTTTCATTTTAACTATTCTTAGAAAGAATTCGACTGTTCAAAGATTTATTTAGTTTTTTGCAACTTTTTTTCTTATTTTTTATGCTCTTTGCCGCGGGTGTGCACTAAGGTTGCCTTAGTTCTTTTTTAGATTTAACAGTTCTCTGGGCTGTCTTTGAGATAATAAGAAGCGATGTAAATTAAAAGAAGGGCCAAAAGAGTTATGAATATCGATGTCAAAAGAGACGCCATGTTTGGGTCTTCAATTTGGGTTACAAATCTTACGAAACTTTGCGAAAGATCAAAAATTGTCTGCCGCCATGAGAAGGCAATTGTGAACCCTAAAGTAAAAACTACGACCATCCGGAGCTGTCTTTTTATTTCATTTTTGAACCGTCTTCCGACATGAAAAAGATTGGAAACCTTCTTTTTTATTCTCATTTCATATTTTTTTAGCAACAGGTGTTTATTAATTTTTCGTAGATTCCCTGTTCTCGGAGATTTTTTTCTTAATCCTCTGTTGTCTGCGAGAGTTGTGCACTAAGGTCAGCTTAGTATCTGTTGGCATGCTCCTGAACTCCCTACGCAAACAGCTGTTTGTCTTAGTTTGTCGTCGGTAAAATAAACATAAACCAGAAAAAACAAACAGCTGTTTGTTGGTGTTTGAAGCCAGATTTCTATGTTTAAGGCTGTTTGGACAGCCTGTTTGCGATAAAAAGTTTTGACAAACACCTTGTTTTTCCATAGGAAATGCGGTTCTTCGGCACATTGGAGATTCTTTTTACCGTCGAGGATAGAAGATTGTTTGTCGACGGACAAAAGGTTTTTAAACTTAATTTAACTAAAAATTGTAAGATGTTTGGGTGGTTTAAGAGAAAAAAAGAGGTTGAACGGCTGAAAGAAGATACTAAACAAGGTTTTGAAATGGTCAAAAAAGACATCTCTTCTGTTACAGGTTGGATTAAGCATTTAGATTCTGAAAAAAATTTACAAAATAGTGAGCTTGAAAGCATAAAAGAGGATTTATCGTCGATTAAAGAAGAGCTTGAGGGTTTGAAAAATGTAATTTCTTTTATGGGAGAGACAAAAACAAACAGAGCGTTTAAAACAAACAAACAGCTGTCCAATAAACAAACAGCTGTTTATGCTGTCCAAACAGCTGTCCAAACAGCTGTCCAAACACTTAATTTAGACCAGTTTTCAATAACTGAAAAAGCAATACTCTGGGTATTGATGAATACCGATATGAAACTGAGTTACGATGATCTTGCTGCTATGCTTGGAAAAGAGAGATCCACCATAAGGGGCCAAATAAATAGCATAAAACAGAAAAGTGAGACACTCATAGAAGAGCAAATAGAGAAAAATGGTAAGAAAAGGGTGTTCATACCCGAAGAAATGCGTGAAAAACTACTGAAAAAGCAAAAAGTGAGAGTTAACGGGAGCGAAAATACTAAAAAATCAAAGAAAAAGGCTAAAACTTGAAAGGTAAAAGGCAAAAAGTGAGAGTTTAAATAAAATGAAAAAGAGGTAATAAAACAAAAATGTGGTTTTGGAAAATAGAAAAAGTAAGGGTTTGTTGGATATTTTAGAAGAAATCTCTGAAAAAGAGAGTTTTAAAAGATCCCGCGCTTCCAAATTTGTGAGAATGGGAACAAACGCGCTTGAAAAATAGGGGTTTCCGGCGCTAAAAAGACAAAAATTAACTTAGCTTGAGCGTTAATTATTTATTCGTTTAGCCGAAATACTTTTAATCACGATCTGTTATAGATCCCTTAACTCCAAGATAGTATCTAACGAAGCTATTTTCTTTAGATTTTGGGATACAAACAACATTATCGACTTGTTGTTCAATTTAGTTTTCTCGACGGGAATCCCCTTCTTTACAAGCCTTCCAATATAATCCCTTATTGAACTCTCGCTCAATTTTAATTTTTCAGAGATTTCTCTATAATTTGAGCCTTTTTCTCCTCTCCCCAGGGCTTCTTGCTCTAATTGGTATAACGTCGAGAAGACGATCATCTCTTGATCGGTTAATTTTTTGAATTTTAATCTAACTTCTTTTTTCATGTTATCGAGGGTATCTAGAATTTCTCTTGCACTATCAAAACTATCCTTTTTGGGTGTTTGTTCTGGGTCTCGGGGAGGGCCTTCTTTAGTGATTATCTTTTGATTGTACGAACTTTTTTCTATGTGTCTGTTTGTCTGTTGGTTTGTCTGTTTGTCTGTTGGAACCCCTTGATTTCCTATGGAAACTCCTTGATATTGGTCTTTTAAAGACCTAAAAGAGGAGTTATCTGTCGAAGTATCTGCAGGGGGGCGTGTTATTTGTTGTCTGCCTGTGGGAGTTATCTGTTGGGGTGTTGGGAGTATCTTTTCTTGTTTTTCGGCCATTTTTTTAATCACTTCGCAAATCCCAATCAAGGATTTTCTTGTCTCAATTAATTCTTTTTTTAAAAAAGCTAGTTCCTTTTTAACAAGCCCAATATCGTCTTTTACGTTAGAAAATGCTTCTTTAAGAGGATCCATTGTTTTTAGATTGCAGTCTACTATAAAAATATTGGTGTGTTAGAATATATATCTTGTAAAATTACTTTTGAAGTTTTTTATAAGTCTCGTAAGTTTTTGAAGTTAATGTCCATCTTGACCTTTTTTTGTAATCTATTCCTTGGGGATTTTTGTTTATTTCTTTGACCAACATCTTTGCTTTTAATCCAAGAAGCAATCTTTTCACAAACTCTTCGTCTCTGGCAATTTCAACAGCCACATGGGAAGTAAATAACAGCTTTGGAGATTGTTCGAATAATAATGCAAGAATTTGTTCGGATATTTTTTCAATCTTCTTTTCAGAAATTTTCATAGCTTGTGGAAGAATCTTGGCTATAAAAGTTATTCGGTTTAATCATTCAAAAGATTTTATTGCTCTCAGAAGCTCTGGAACTGAAAAAGGTTTCGCTAAATGCATGCTTGCTTCTGGAGATCTGAAATTCCCGCAAGAGATACTTATTATTGGTTGTGAAGGAAACTCTTTTCTTAATTCTTTTATCAACTCATCTCCACCGTTTTGGCTTGGTGAAAAGGCAACCCCTCCCGGAGTTTCATAAGGAACGATCCTATCTATTAATGCTAAATCATACAAATACCCGCTCTCCAAGTTGTCCCTAACTTCGAGAGCGCCATCGCAAGTCCTAACAGAATATCTTTTAGTTTCAAGCTGGTCCTTAAGCAAGCCCCTTAGGCCCCCATCATCTTCAACTACAAGAATATTTCTTATCTTTGGCATCTTAAATCTTAACTCCTCGTATCTTCCATTTGCCGTTTTCTTGGATTGTTTTTCCATCAAGAACTATTTTTGCTTCTGACATGTTTTTTACAATGTCCCAATGAATGTTGCTCTGGTTTCTTGCTTCTTTGGGCAATCCTTTTGTGTTTTCTTTGTACGCCATACCCAAAGCAAGATGAATTGTTCCGCCTATTTTCTCATCAAATAATAAATTTTTTGTGAATTTTGTTATTTTTGGGTTGCATCCGATTCCGAATTCTCCAACGTAGCTTGAACCTTCGTCCATTTCCAGCATTTCTTTTAAGAAATCTTTGTTTTTCGAGGCATCGAATTCAACTACTTTTCCTTTCTCGAATTTTAGAGAAATGTCTGTTACTTCTTTTCCCGCTTCTATTGCAGGATATTCAAATTTTATCCAACCTTCTAAAGATTCTTTGATTGGGGCCATGAAAACTTCTCCTGCGGGCATGTTCTCAAAAGTGTCCAAATCGGAAACGGCCAATGAGCCATGAACTCTGAATTTTAAATCAACGTTTTTCCCAATTAAATGAACTTCGGAATTATCTTTGAAACTACTTTTTATTTTATCGTAAGATTTCTTTAATTTTTTCCAATCTTGCAAGCAAGCAGAATAAACAAAATTTTCGTATTCTGTTAAAGACACCTCGGCGTCCTGGGCCAAAGCTTGACAAGGGTATGCTATTGAGACCCTTTTTATCTTATCTCTTGTATTGCAAACATAATCTGAAACTTGGTGGGTAACTTTTTGCCTCTCTGCTAGCTTCTTTGAATCTGCTGAAGCCAATTCTCTTGTGTTTGTGGCTGTATCAATTCCGATATATGCTTGGGAATTTTTTACAAGGTGGTCTAAAAATTCTGGGAATTTTTTTATTTGATGTTCTTTGGCATATTTGTAAAAGAAATCTGAAATATCTGAAGGAGAGACCTTCAAAGAGGGGTATGCTTCAGCCAAAATAACTGCTTTGTATAATTCTTTGATAAATGGAAGGGCTTCTTCTCCACCAGAAATTATCACGTTCGTTTTTGGTTTGACTTCAGTGCAGACTTTGACTGCAAGTTGTGCTAGTTTTCGTGTTCTTAAATCTGTTGGCATTTTTATGAAAGTTTGTTTATTTTCACCTTGTTTGCCCAGAAGTCTCTAAAAGAATAATTATTTCTCTTGTTTTTGTGCTTCGCCTTTCTTAACGCTTGGAAAAGGTACATGATAAGGGAGGTTCAATTCATCTTCTAAACTTAAAGCCCTAACATTAGATTTTCTAATAATTAAATTAATTAAAGGCATTTGAATCTCTTCAGGAAGTTTCTTGTTTTTCCACTCTTTTAATGCTTCTTTTGCTTGTTTTGAATCAACCGCGAGAAGAACTTTTCCTTCAAAGATTATCTCTGCTATTTTCTCGTTGTAATTGATTTGGTAACTAAACTTAATTCCCAAAATCTGTTCTTTTGACCTGAAAGCTTCTGGCTTTACTTCTATGACTTCTAATATTTTGATATTTGTGTCTATCTTTAGATCCTTAAAATCGTCAGACATCCTTTCTATAGAAACTTTTGTGAAATTGAACCCAGCTAGTCTTATTTTGCTTTCCATGGAATAGTTTAAGAAAAGGTGTTTTTAAAGTTTGTTGTGGTGAAAAAAGAATCTTGGTGCTTTCTTTTTGATTTCTGGGAATCTTATATCAAATCTTCTTCAGAGACAATGATAAAATCCCCGATCGCAATAATCGCGCTGTAAGGGATTAGAATCTCGTTAGAAGGTGTTTTTTCTAGATTAAGATTTTTTGTGTAAACTGTTGAATCTTTAACTACTAAATTAATCAATTCTCCAGATTGTGTTTCAAAAGTTATGTCCTTAACGAACCCAAGTCTCTTTCCTTCTTTTGTGACGATCATTTTGCTCATGAGCGCGCTAAACGGATTTTTTTCTGTTTGCATGAAATATTGAAATTAAGGTTATTTATAAATTTAACTATAAATAAAAGTATATATTGGAATTGGTGTAAGAATCACTATAAAAATTTATTTTTATATAATAATAAAATATTAAATAATAAATAATAATGATAATAAAATATTAAAGTTAAATAAAGGAAATTTTTACCCTGTGACCCCTTGATTTCTTATAGAAAAGCTTTATAAATAAAATGTATTATTATTATTATTATTATTATTTATAATTATTTATATAGTATAGTATATAGGTTAGGTTATTTTGAGAGTAATTTGCTTAAATTTGTTTTCTCCATTTTAATTTTCTTAATTTTCTTTTTTATTAAATTATAATTTTAAAATTAATAGTAATCTTATTTTTTTATTAAGGTTTAATAATCTTATCTCTTTTTCATTAAATTTTTAATAAAGTTATTTTTTTATGTCTTGTTTTTATAATTAATTTTCTGGGAGTTATCTTTCAATGATCCTCCTTTTTTTTGTTTAGTTGTATATCTTTAAGCAGTTGTCTGATTTATACGAACTCCACAGGAAATAAAGGTGTTTTTATTTTCTAGTAGTTCCAATCTTTTAAATACCCTTCAAATCTCTTTTCGTTGAGAAACAAGTAAAAATTCAAATTTCCATACGAAATCAAGGTCTAGGTTTTTCGGTTGGTTTTGAAACGTTTTTGGTATTCTCGAAGATAAAACATGGTGACAAAAATTTCAGCGGCAAAAAACACTTCAGTATTGGATAATATTTTTGATAATGTTGATAAAGCAAGTATTTTTAAGAATAAGGAAATTTTGCAGGTTCGGCATCAGCCCAGCGAGATTTTGTATAGGGATGAGCAGATAAATCAGATTGCTTCGATATTGGCGCCGAGCCTTAGGGGGGAAAGACCAAGTAATTTGTTTCTTTATGGGAAAACTGGAACGGGGAAAACGTTGAGCATTCAATATCTTCGGGACGAGCTTTTGAGAAGAGTCAAAAAAGAGAGAGATTTTGAATTGAAGATCGTTTATTTGAATTGTAAATTAAGAAAAGTTTCAGATACCGAGTATCGGATCCTTGCAGCTCTTGTTAAGCAACTTGGAGGAAGTGTTCCAAATACAGGATTGCCCACAGAAGCGATTTACACAAAGTTTGTAGAGATAATTGACAAAGAGAAACAATTGATTATTTTGGTTTTAGATGAGATAGACCAAACAGTAAAAAAGATTTCAGATGATTTCCTCTATAATTTGACTCGGTTGAATTCTGAATTAAGTAAGACACAGATTTGTGTTGTGGGTATAAGTAATGATTTGACTTTTTTGGATAATTTGGATCCGAGAGTAAGAAGTAGCTTGAGTGAGGAAGAGGTTGTTTTTGCTCCGTACAATGCTTTGCAGCTGCAGAAGATTCTTCAATTGAGGGCTGATGCTGCATTTAAGGAAAAGTCTTTGGAGGATGGCGTTATTTCGAAGTGTGCTGCTTTTGCGGCGAGGGAACATGGCGATGCTCGTCGGGCGTTAGATTTGTTGAGGGTTGCGGGAGAATTAGCCGAAAGGGAAGGCAATTCTAAAATAATGTTGAAACATATTGATGGGGCGAATAATAAAATAGAAAAAGATAAAATTCTTGATGTTATAATTTCAGAACCCAAACAGTTTCAACTTGTTTTGCATTCGATTATTTCATTATGCGAGAAATCTGAGAGAGAAGCAAAAAACAAAGGTTCCTCTGGGAAGACTTACGACTCGATTTTTACAGGGGACGTTTATAATTATTATCAAGAAATTTGTGTCAAGAACGGGCAGGACGTTTTGACCCAGAGAAGGGTTGGGGATATTATCCAAGAATTTGATATGTTGGGGATTTTGAATGTTAAAGTGATTAGTAAAGGCAGAGGTGGAAGAATGAGGGAAATTCGGTTGGCGATAACAAAGCCAATAATGGAAAAAGTCAAACAGATAATACGGGATTCGTTAGATTATCTTTGAGATTATGCAAAAGTAGTAATGTAAATTTATAATCTCGGAAAGTTTGGCAACATAAAATAAAATTTGAGCAATATAAGCTCAGCGGTTAGAAAATGGATAACAGAGAAATAATTCGATTTTGTTTAGAAAGAGGTTTGCTTGTTGATAAAGCTGTTTTAGGATTATTTGATGAGACTGAAGATATTGAATCCGTAAAATTGTTGATAGAGAAAATAAAACAACATACAAACACGAGTGTTATAACAAAGACTGTTTTTAAAAATAATAAACAAGCCATAAATGAATTGTTTTTTAATTTACCCGAGGAAAAACAGAGAAAGCTTCAGAAGCTTAAGATTAATTTAGGCTTGAGTATAGAAATTTCTAAAGAAGTTGAAACTTTTGAGGGGGGGAAAGAGGTTAAACCGGTTTCTGCAACAGAAAATCTTGAAGGCAGCGTGAAGATAATTTCGCGGCCGGAATTTCAAGGCAAAGTTTTGGCGGTAAAAGATTTTGTTAAATATTTTAATAATCGTTATGAAGTTTTGAAAAATGTCTTGCAAGAGCATGCTGAATTGGATGGTTTGGTGTCTATTAATAAAATTTCTGGAAGTAGACAGAATTTTTCAGTTATCGGTCTTGTCGGAGAGAAAAGGGTTACGAAAAACAAAAATATGTTGTTGGATATAGAGGATCCCACTGGGAAAATGAGAGTTTTGATCAATAAAGACAAGAAAGAACTTTTTGAAAAGGCATTAGATATTCCTTTAGACGGTGTTATTGGTTTTAAAGGTAGCGGGAAAAGGGAGATTCTTTTTTGTAATGATCTGGTTTTTCCGGAAACAATCCTGGCCGAGAGAAAAAAGGCCCCCCAAAATAAAAAAGAGGAATGTGCTTTGTTTATTGGAGATTTGCATTTCGGAAGCAAAAAATTTATGGACAAGGAGTTTGAAAAATTTATAGATTATCTTAACGGGAAAATGCCGAATACAGATCCTGAAGAAATTTCAAAGATCAAATATCTTTTTGTAGTAGGTGATGTTGTTACAGGGGTGGGAAATTATCCTAATCAAGAGAAGGATTTAAAGATTGGGGATTTGGAAGAACAGTTTATTCAACTTTCGAAAATTTTGGGCAAGATAAGGAAAGATATAAAAATTATTATTTCTCCGGGAAATCATGATGGGGTTAGATTGATGGAGCCCCAGCCGGCATTGGATGAAAAATATGCCTGGCCGCTTTATAATTTGAGTAATTCTTTTTTAACAACAAATCCTGCTGTGGCGAATATTGGAAGCGATGAAGTTTCTGGATTTGGGGGTTTTGATGTTTTGGCTTATCATGGGTTTTCATTTCCGTATTACGCAAATAACATTTCCAGTTTGATTGAAGTAAGCGCGATGAATAAACCTGAAGAGATAATGAAATTTCTTTTAAAAAATCGGCACTTGGCTCCGACGCATGCATCTTCGCAGTATTTTCCTGCTGAAGAAGATCCTCTTTTGATAAAAAAAGCTCCAGACATTTTTGTCGCAGGGCATACACATAAGGTGGGAATTGTATATTTTAATAATATTCTTTTGGTTTCGGTAGCGACATGGGAAGAGATAACCGCTTATCAGGAAAAGTTTGGGAACAAGCCGGATCATTGTAAGGTTCCGATGTTTAATTTAAAGACGCGGGAGGTTAAAATTTTGGATTTTGAATGATGGAAGAAAAAAAATTAAAGATAGGGATTGATATTGATGAAGTTGTTGTTGAAACAATTAAACCTTTTCTTAATTTTTTTAATAATGAAAGGAAAACAAACTTTAAATTTGAGGATTTTAAATCTTATAACTGGTGGGAAATTTTGCCCATAACAAAAGAAGAAGCTTTTAGTCTTTCAGACTTTTTTTTTGAGAGTCATTTTGAAGATATCCCTTTTGTTGAAGGGGCCAAAGAATTTATAGAAAAAATTTCCGAAAGTTTAGAGATAGTTTTTATTACCTCTCGGAGAGAGAAGATTAAACAAAAAACTAGAGATTTTCTGAAAGATAATTTTTTTGGGTTGGGCTATTCTTTATTCTTTTCAAGCGAATGGGATAAAGAAAGTGAGAAAGATAAGGGGGATATTTGTGTAGGGGAAGGGATCGGAATTCTTGTTGAAGACAATGGGGAGCATTCTTTGAACTATGCTGAAAGGGGAATCAAAGTTTTACTTTTTGATAAGCCTTGGAATCAAAAGATTGAACATGAAAATATAATAAGAGTCTATAGTTGGAAAGAAATTTATGAGGAGATAATTAAAATAAAAAATGGCATTAACACAAAAAACTGAAAAATATTTGAAGGATCTTCAAAAAGAAGTTAAGAAGGTTTATGAAGTTGCTGAAGTAGCGAGGGCTAAGGGGTTGGATCCTGTAGATAAAGTTGAGATTCCTTTGGCAATGAACATGGCTGAAAAAGTTGAAGGTTTGATTTCTACTATTTATCCCCAACTGAAAAATTCTGGTGTTGTAAAAAGAATTCTTGAATTGGAAAAAGAATATGGGAAACTTGATCCGACGGTTGTTTTCAAGATTTCGGAAGAAGTTGCAAAGCAAAAATTTTGCGAATTTTCTTCATTGAGGGAAGCTATTGATGCTGGGATACGGGTTGGGTTTGCATATCAGACAATCGCGGTTGTGGCTTCCCCATTAGAGGGTTATACTAAATTGAAAATAGAAAAAACAAATGACGGAAAAGAATATTTCAAGGTTTATTTTTCGGGGCCGATAAGAAGTGCCGGGACAACGGCGAGTTGTATTGTTTTGATGATTATTGATTATCTTAGAGAAGTATTTGGTTATGCGAAATATGATCCGACAGAGGACGAAGTCAAAAGATATGTCACAGAGATACATGATTATCATGAGAGAGTTACTAATTTACAGTATATGCCTGTTGACGAAGAGATAGAGTTTCTTGCTAAGAATTTGCCGATTCAAATTGCTGGCGAGCCGACGGAAAGAAGGGAAGTTAGTAATTATAAAAATCTTGAGAGGGTTGAATCAGATTTTATTCGAGGGGGAATGTGTTTAATTTTTGCAGAGGGTTTGGCTCAAAAAGCTGCAAAGGGTTTTAGACTTTTGAATAAAGCTAAAAGTAATGGGGTTGAGAGTACTGGTTGGGATTTTTTAGCTGAATATATTGAATTGCATGAAAACATTGCGATCAAAGGAGAATCAGGGGAAGGAGAAGATACGCGGCCGACATATATTCGGGATCTCGTTGCTGGAAGGCCGGTTTATGGGCATCCTTCGAGAAGCGGAAGTTTTAGATTCAGATATGGGCGGGCCAGAAATTCTGGTTTTAGTGCATCTTGTGTTTCTCCAGCGACGATGGTTGTTACGGACGATTTTATTGCAACAGGGACACAGTTAAAAATTGAAAAACCAACAAAAGGAACAGCAGTTACACCATGCGATTCTATCGATGGGCCAATTGTTAAATTGTTTGATGGCAGTGTCAAAAAGTTAAATAATTTTAAAGAAGCCAAAGAATTTGTTAAAGATGTTGAGGAGATAATTTATATCGGAGATTTGTTGATGCCTTTTTCTGATGTTGTTAATAGGAATTCGATGTTGTTAAAACCGGGATATGTTGAGGAGTGGTGGGAATTGGAGTTGGAAAAACTTTCAAAAGGAAATGTAAGGGTAAAAAATTATTCTGGGGTGGGGTTTGAAGAAGCCGTCGAATTGAGCAAGAAATTTGGGGTTCCATTACATCCAGAGTATATTTTTTATTGGACCCAAATTTCTAAAGAGTTTTTTAATTCTTTAATAAATTGGTTTAAGTTTGGAAAAATTAACGGGAAAATTATTTTACCGTATACAAAAGAAGATCAAGAAACGTTTAAGGATGGGAAAAGAGCCTTGGAGTTGCTTGGTGTTGAACATGAAGTGACAATTGAAAATGTGGTTATCTCTGAAAAAAATAGCAAGGCCTTATTTGCAAATCTTGGTTTAGATTTTTTAATTTTTGGAAATGGGGGCGAATTCAAGATGAAAGAGTTGGTAGAAAACAAAAAAGAATTTTTTGAGAATTCTTTTGAAAAGGTTTTGGAGATTGTTCAGGCTTCATCTGATTTTGTGATTAAGGATAAAGCAGGGGAATTTATTGGGGCGAGAATGGGTAGGCCGGAAAAAGCAAAACTGAGAAAACTTCAAGGAAGTCCAAACATTCTTTTTCCCATCGGGAATGAGGGTGGAAGGTTGAGAAGTGTCCAAGAAGCTTGTTCGGTTGGTACTGTTAGAAGTTCGTGGCCCCTATTTTCTTGCGAAGCTTGCGGAACCGAAAATCTTTTTCCAAATTGCCAAAAATGTGGTGGCAAATGCAAAAAGGAATATTATTTTTTTGAAACAAAAGAAAAATCTTCAGATAAGACTCCCAAATCTGAGGGGGGGAAAGAGGGCAAGCCATATAATTTTAGGGATTTTCCAATCCAAGAAGAATTTGAAAAGGCGGTGAAGAATTTGAAGCTCACCAGTAACGAAATTCCTGCTCTGATAAAAGGTGTTCGGGGAATGAGCTCCGAAAGTAAAATTCCCGAACATTTAGAAAAGGGGATTTTAAGGGCTAAATATAATTTGCAAGTAAATAAAGATGGGACGATAAGATACGATGGAACTGAGTTGCCGATTTCTCATTTCAAACCACAAGAAGTATTTATTGGCGTGGAAAAACTTAAGGAATTGGGTTATACTGAGGATATTCATGGAAAGCCTTTGGAAACGGAAGACCAAACTTTGGAGATGATGCCTCACGATATAATCTTACCTGTTTGCCCCGTGACTTCAGATGAAAAAGCCGACGATGTATTTTTTAATGTGTCAAAGTTTGTTGATGAGGAGTTGGAAAAGTTTTATGGTTTGAAAAGTTTTCATAATTTAAAGACTAAGGAAGATTTGGCAGGGCAGTTGGGGGTTTTCATGGCGCCACATAATTGTGCGGGCGTTATCTGCAGGTTTATTGGATTTAGTAAAAATCAAGCGTTGAATGCGACTTCTTATATGCATGCAGCAGTTAGAAGAGATTGTGATGGGGATGAGGCTGCGGTTATGTTATTGAGTGATGTTCTTTTGAATTTTTCAAGAGAATTCTTGCCGAGTCATCGAGGTGGAACCCAAGATGCGCCTTTAGTTTTGAATGCAAGGATTGATGCTGGAGAAGTTGATGATCAGATCTTAGATCTTGAAGTTGTTCCCGGAGGAAAATATCCTTTGGAATTATATGAGCTGGCGGAGCAAGGAAAACATTCTTCAGAGGTTAAAAGTATCGTTGACGTGGCCGCATTATTGAAGGAAGATAAAGATCCGTTTATCAATTTGGGATTCACCCACGGCACGGAAGATTTTAACAAGGCGGTTAACTGTTCCTCGTATAAAACTCTTGCGACAATGGCTGAGAAGGTTGGGCACCAGATGGCTCTTGTTGAAAAACTTCGTGGGGTTGATACTTCGGATACGGCGAGGCTGATTATTGAGCGGCATTTTATTAGGGATATGAGGGGTAACTTGAGAAGTTTCTCACAGCAGAACTTTAGATGTGTTAAATGTAATGAGATTTTGAGGAGGCCTCCGTTGAAGGGCGTTTGTCCTAAGTGTCAAGGAAAAATAATCTTCACGATTCACGAAGGCGGTATAAAAAAATATCTTGAACCCGCGTTGGAACTTGCAGAGAAATATCATTTGTCACCATACCTTGTGCAAAGTTTAGAATTGACGAAGAGATTTATTGACAGTATTTTTGGAAAAGAAGTTGAAAAGCAGGAGGCTTTGGGGAAGTGGTTTTGAGGGACTAAAGAAAATTTTAAATACTCTTTTATCCTCGGATGATTATAAAAAGGGGCAAGCATCTCTTGATGGGTGTAAGTGTGTTTTTGCTAGACTTTGTTTTGGCCGCCGAAAATTCTTCGTTAAAATTTTCTGGTTTTAGAGATCTCATGAATAGTCCGGGGGAATCTTTGTTTGGTTCGGGGGCGGGCTTCTGATTCTTTGGA
The DNA here is from genome assembly GCA_964533515.1 of Candidatus Woesearchaeota archaeon. GTDB lineage: Archaea > Nanobdellota > Nanobdellia > Pacearchaeales > GW2011-AR1 > CAZHMB01. The sequence goes on from CAZHMB010000007.1 coordinate 27,207, forward strand.
TAGTGTATTTAACAATTAAGGCGATAACTCACAAAGTTGTTTAGAATTCTAAAGTAAATAAAGCAAAATCGTCGGTATGAGTAAACAGCCCATCATGTTTGTTCTTCTAACTCCTTGATGAATTGCGAAAATTCCTGTTGCTGTGGAAACAACGAAAATTAAAATTCCTGCGAAGCCCGAAACGAAAAAAATAACTAGAACTAATATTGTTAAGACGATCGAAGAAATTAAAGTATAAGATATTTTTGTTATATTTTTTGAAAAAAATTCTGCTAAGAAAAAAGTTAAGAAAAATGCTATGGGGCCGGTTATGAGAATTGTTATCAGGATTAAAATAAGTGAATTTAATATCGGTTGCCCGAAGATTTCTTTTATTGCTAGGGCAGCACCTGTTCGGGTTTTGTTAATTACATAGAGAGAAATGAAAGAAAAGCCCATTACTAAGGTGTTGGTTGCTCCGAGGAGAACAAGGAAATCTCTTTGATTGCTGTAATTTTTTCTTGTTGAAATTGTGTGGCCTATAACTGCGGCTTGGCCGCTTCCGAGCCCGGGAAGAAGACTACATAATGGCGCCGCAATTAATGCTCCCAATAGCGGACGGGGATTTTTGAGAATAGAAATAAATTTCAATCTTTTTATTTCTTGTTTTGGAATTTTGGTTTTTGTTCTAATGCTGAGGACAATCATCGATCCTCCGAAAAGGCCGGAGAGAAGAGGAAGAAGGGGTTGGTTGAATTCAAAGAGGTTTAAAGTTATAAGGCCGAGAATTCCTGTGACGAGAAAAACTTCTAGAGCCTTGAACTTGTGTTTGTCCAGAGAGATGACGAAAAGAGAAACGATTATTAAAATATATGGAAGAAATTTTTCAGCGAAGCCATAAGCTCGGGATATTAGAAATATCGAAGGGCCAGCGATTAAAACTAGAATGAAAATTGCTGCAAGGCTTCCGAGAGTTGTTAAAGAGATTGCAAAATACCCTTGGCCTTTTTTCAAAAGTTCATGCCCTGGGAGAACGGAGAGTTCAGTATCTGTATCCGGCGCCCCAAGAAATATTGATGGGATAAAATCTAGGAAGGTATGGGTGATGGCCATCGAAGTTATGAAGACCATAAGATAAATTGGTGAGATGTTTGAAACAAAAGGGATGGTTGCTATCGAGGCTATTAACAAAGTCCCGATCAGATTGATATGGATTCCCGGGATAAGGCCGGTGAGAGTTCCAGCGAGCAGGCCGATTAGAATTGCAAGTAGGATTTGGATTAACATAAATCAATTAAATTTTCAATGTTTTTAATTTTTTATACTTTTGGGAAAGGTTTTTATAGGTATTTCCTTTGGTTGATTTATGAATAAAACTTTAAATAACTTATTACAAATCTTCTCAATTTTTAGTATGTTTGGTTCTTTGTGTTTATTAATATTAATTGGGATTGCATATTGGGATAGTGATTCAGGTAGTATGGGTTGGGGGATTGCCCTACCCGGATTTCTACTTCTTGGTGCTACTTTAGTAGCATTTATTGTTTCAATTATCTTATTCTTTACTAGTTTATCTAAAGAAGAACCCCTGGATATTATAAAAAACAAAATTTGGTACTGGATGGTTGTTATTTTTATTATAATTTTTGTATTGTTTGTAAACGTTATGCAAGCTACTGGCAACGGGTAGCTATTTCTGGAGAAGTTGTTGAAGAGCAATAGGCTTTATTTTTATTCTAGAGTATAACAAGTTTTATAAATAATATTATGGTTGAAAAATCATGGTTAAAAAAGTAAGTTCTGGTTTGTCGGTCGAGGAAAGGCTCGAGTTGATTAAAAGAAATACTGAAGAAATTCTTGGAGTTGAAAATCTGAAAAAACTTTTGGAGGATAAAGATAAAAAGAAATCAAAACCCGTTGTTTATTGGGGAACTGCCCCTACCGGAAAACCTCATGTGGGTTATTTTTTCCCTGCTTTGAAAATAGCAGATTTATTGAGGGCTGGTTGGAAAGTTAAAATTTTAATTGCTGATTTGCATGCTGCTCTTGACAATACTCCTTGGAAATATATGGATGCTCGTTATGATTATTATTCTAAATCTATCCCCTTGTTGATTCAGGCAATGGGTGCGGATGTGAAAGAGTTGGAATTTGTTAAGGGAAGTGAGATGCAACTGAAACCAGAGTATATGTATGATGTTTTGCAAATGTCGAGTTTGTCTTCTGTGAGGGATGCAACTCGCGCAGGTTCCGAAGTTGTTAAGCAGGCGACGAATCCACAAGTTTCAGGTTTGGTTTATCCTTTGATGCAAGCTGTTGACGAACAATATTTAGAAGTTGATGCGCAATTGGGCGGAACGGACCAGAGGAAAATTATGGTCTTGGCTAGGGAGAAATTACCGAGGATAGGATACAAAGCGAGGATGGAAATTTTGCACCCTTTAATTCCCGGGCTTGCTGCGGGTGGAAAAATGTCTGCTTCTAATGAGAAATCAAAAATTGATTTGTTGGATGATGAAAAAACTGTCGCTAGTAAATTGAAGGCTGCAGATTGTGTTGCAGGAGATCCTAATAATGGGGTTCTGGCTTTTTGTAAATATGTTTTGATGGTTTTGAAACAAGATAAGAAAGAAAAGTTAATTGTTGAAAGGCCAGACAAATACGGGGGGAATTTAGAATATGAAAATTATGAAGTCTTAGAAAAAGATTTTGTAGATAAAAAATTGCATCCTTTGGATTTGAAAAATACTCTTGCTAAGGAAATTTCTGAATTGTTGAAACCAATAAGAAAACAAGAGAAAGAGTTAAGGAAGTTGGATGAGAAGGGGTGGGTTGGGAAATAATCCTCACCGAGTTTTAAACTCAACCAAATCTAAATCTTTGACCTTGTGTTTCATTCCGACGGTTTGTCCAGGGAATTTACTTGAGGGTCCCCAAATTCTTGTTTCTGTTACTTGTTTGCTGAAACTGTGAAGGATTTTTTCAGCGACGTCTTTGATTGTTGAATCTGGGTTAAGAATTATCGGCCTTTCTTTTTTTACTTTATCTTTGTTTTCTTTGGGTTCTTTTGTGTAAACCCTTATTTTATTGAATGTTTGAAAAAGTTTTTCTTTTAATTCTGGAATTCCTTCTTCGGTTTTTGTTGAAATTAAGACATAATTGTATTTTTTTGATTTTAATGTTGCAGAGACTTTCCTATTTTCACTTTCATTTAAAAGATCAATCTTATTGAAGGCAATTAATGTTTTTGCTTTGGAAGTTTTTGTTCTTTCTATCAGTTTTGGAAGATCTTCTAAAGATTCTATAAGAATAATAAATGTGTCTGCTGAATTTAATAAGCCCCTGTCGAAATATTCCGAGTCAATAGCCGGATTTTCTATCAGTTGTAGTTGAACACCTTCGCAATTTGCCATTCCTATCTCGGGGGTCTTTGTTGTGAATTTATTTTGGGAAATCTCTGATTTGGTATTTGTTAATGATTTTAGTAAGGATGATTTTCCAGAATTTGTTTTGCCTAGAATAACGGCTTGCATGTCTGATTTTTTTATTCCGGCTTTTCCAGAGCCAGATTTTTTTGAAGATTTTTCTACTTGAGATTTAAATTTTTTATAACGTGTCTTTAGGTTTGCTTGGAGATTTTCGGAAGATTTATGTTTTGGAGCTTTTGCTATCATTTCTTCCAAGAATTTTATCTTTTCTTGCATTGTTTGCGCAGAGTGATATCGGGCTTCTGCAGCAACGTAATCTGGATTTGCGTTTACGGGCATGCGAGGAAAAATTCTAAGAATTATTTAAATGCTTTTGTTTTTGGGAGACTGCAAGGCGACCGATCGTAGGGACAGTTTAGAAAATAGCCGAAAATTATATATAGTATTCTCGTTTTTAGAAACACATGGATGATATAACTAGAAAATACGAAGCAATGCTTTATCAAAGATCTATCAGAACATCAGGGGAAGCAGTAGGATTACAAGAACCACAAAGTGAAGTTCAAACATTAAGTTCTATGATTACAGATTATCATGCTGCTTTTAGAGAAAGGGTAAGGGTTAGTGATGTTGTAGATGATCTTCAAGGCTAATTTCTAAATTGAAACTAACATCGCGATTAAGCGAAGTTCGGTTTTGAGGCAATCCACAAAATCGAATTTGGATGGAGAAGTCTGCAAGACTTCGG
>CAZHMB010000008.1:0-27313 GCA_964533515.1 Candidatus Woesearchaeota archaeon
TAACTTTCTAAAGCACACGTCTTTTAGGGTATATTATCTACAAGAAAGAAAAAAAATAAAAAAAAATAAAAAATAAATTGTTTGTGAATCTTCTTGGTTTTCGGTTTTTTGGATTTCGAATTCCCACTTAATTTCTCGCAGGCTCGAAAACCCACCCTTGTTTCTACATTGAATTGCCAAACAAGTGCGAAATCCAAAAATTCCTCAACATTTGCGCAGTTATCTGTAAACTTCTATTCCTAAGTCAGATACTTCTTTGGTAGCTTCAGTTTCCATTTCAGATTCTTTTTCGTGACCTAAAACGTATGGGCTGTGAACACCAGTCATTATTGTTATAACACGAACTTTTCCTTGGAAATCCTTGGAAATTCTCGCTCCGATAATAACTTTCGCGTCTGCTCCTAAGTTGTCCGATACTAATCTTCCGATCGTGTCGAATTCTTCTAGTTTTAAATCTGGTCCGCATGTTACATGTATTAAAGCACCTGAAGCGCCTTGGTAATCCACGTCAAGTAGAGGATGTGTTAGGGCTTGTCTTACTGCTTCTGTAACTCTGTCGGATTGTTGATCCGATTCACCAATACCAATCACTGAAACTCCGCCGTTTCTCATTATCGAGCATACGTCTGCATAGTCCAAGTTGATTAAACTTGGTAATGTAATAGTTTCAACGATACCTTTTATCATAGTACTGATAAGTTCGTTTGCTACTGCAAATGCTTGTGTGATAGGAAGTTGTCCTGCAATGTCGACTAGTCTGTTGTTGTCAAGAACGATGCACGTATCTGTAGAATCTCGTAATTCCTGAAGACCGAATTCAGCTTTGTCGATTCTGGCTTTTTCTGATTCAAAGGGCATTGTTACAACACCAATTACTATCGCTCCAGATTCTTTAGCAATATTTGCTACTACTGGGGCCAAACCCGTTCCTGTTCCGCCGCCCATTCCTGCCAATACGAAAACCATGTCTGCCGGAGTCAAAGCTTTTTTTAAATCAGCGAGTGATTCTTTTCCTGCTTCTTGTCCAATTTTTGGATCTCCACCAGCACCGAGACCTCTTGTAAGTTCTTTACCTACTAAAATTTTCGCGTCGGCTTTTGTGACACTTAAATGTAAAGCGTCGGTGTTTGCTCCGTAAACTGTTGCACCTGTAATACCTTTGTTGAAGAGCCATGTTATTGCGTTACTTCCGCAACCGCCGCAACCGATAACTTTAATGTTTGCCTTTCCGGCACGAAGTTCATCAAAGTTGATGCTGTGGCTGTCCACGTTATCTATAGCTTCTTTTGCAAAGTCTAATACCATCTTTTGTTATTTTAACCTCCTTTCATTTGTTAGTTGGTAGCTGTGCAAAACATTTATAAATGTTGCACTCTTGCTACTATTAGAATAAAAACGGGAGAACATATCACCTCTTCATTTATTAATTTGAGCGCCAACTTAAATTAATATTATAAAAGAATGAAGGTCTGGTTCTTTATAAATATTTCTGTGATTTTCGGATTTGGGAGATAACTATTTTTTAGAGGATTTCCAAATAATCTCAAAAATTTTTCGTTGTAATTTAGCTGAAGCTTCATCTTTAATATAGATTCCGGTTTGATTTCTATCATTAGCGTCCATAATGACTATTGCGTCCTCCAAAATATAATATGCAGAAGTTGAGTTATCAATTAATCCATTATTAAATCGTGTTTCTCTTAATTCTTGTTTATCTTTTTTCTTTAGATCAGCAAGAGTAAATTCTGATTTTGAGGTTATTACCTTGATTTTTATTTTGTTTTCTTTCCTTCGTCTTCTAAATTGAGGATGAAAATAGGGAATATAGCGGAGAAGTTTTTCTGGGAGATAGCAATAAATTGTTTTATTATTTTGTTCTAAGATCTTTGAGGCTGCAGTTTTTAATCCTTCGAAACCATTATAAATTTCTACCTTTGGATGTTCAGTAAATGTTTTTATAAGAGAATTTAATTCAGGGAGAATTTCTTTTATTGTTTCTTTTTTCCTCTGTTTTTCCTCTTCTATTATCTCAATAATTCTTTTTGGAGAAGATGCGCTATAATATTTAATTCCAGATTTAATAATCTCACTGATAAAACCTTTTTCATTAAGAGATTTTAATATATAATAAGATGCTTCTCTATTAATATCTGATTTTTTTGCTATCTCGCTTGCTTTCGCCAAACCAAGTTTCAAAGAACTAAGGTATATTTTTGATTCTTGTCTGTTTAGTCCAATCTTTTCTAAGGCAGTTTCAATTTCCATACTAACACAAGTTTTTGAAATTATTTAAAACTTTCTATTGTAGTAAAATATTTTACACCATAAATATAAAAGAAAATCTATTTTGAAAACATTAATTAAATTGGAGAAATAAAAATGGTATTAGTTACAAGGTATGAATTGCTTGGAGGGGGAAGGGTTATGGTGGATAATCAGACTGGTGAGAATGTAGTTCAACTTCCTAAGAGCGGGGCAGTTGTTAGAACTTCTGATAATGCTACCCCCGATCAAGCAGCAGAAACAATAAGGAAATATGAAGATTCAGATAATAGGTATAGACATTAAAGTTTAGACCCCCTTTTCAAACGTCTTAATCTTTTCCCAAGTCTTTTCGAGATTTTTGTTGGCAAAACTAAAATGCGGTCGCTTCGCTACTCGAGCCCACGAAAGTCGTTATCTTTAAATTTAATTTCTCGCTTTCGTAAACTCTCGAGATTAATGGGGAGAAAATTTACAAATTCTGTGCAATCATTGAAATCTTTTTAGATTTTTTCATTAAGTTTAATTATTAATTATATTCTCGAGGATATAAATGCTTAAAAAGAATTAAAAGTTAACTAGTTTATGACAGATAGATATACTTTAAAGAATCGTTATACTTCAAGGAGGGCTGTTTCTCTTACAATTGATAATGAAAAAGAAGCGATATTTTTCTATCTGACTTTGAGGGGCGGTGGTGCAGAGGTTAGTTTATTTGATGGTGCGGATACGGAATTACGTCCTTCAGAGATAGGGGATAGGGCGAGAGAACTAGGAATGATTGAATCGTTTTGATATTTTAATTATATTCTCGAGGATATAAATGCTTAAAAAGAATTAAATGTGAACTAGTTTATGAAAGTAAGAATAACCGGTGATGCTTATGGTAAAGAAAGAGTAATGAACGCAATGGCAATAATGGGAGAATTTAGTCCTGATGAAACTTTATGGTATTCTGATAAGATTGGGCAAGTAATTGAGGTTGGAGATAAACCAAATGAACGGGGATTTTATCAATCTGTTGCATACGAACAGGGAGTAACTGAAGGTGATTTTGAAAGAGCTCCATATAATTCTCGCTTGTCGCCAATTTGTCAAGAGGATGTAGAGACATATCGGCGGGCTAGAGAAAAAGCTGAAGAGAGTGATTTGTTTTTCAAAGATTTTAGAGCAAGACTTGATAAAGTTTGTGGATTAGATCCTCAAAAGCCTTAATCTTCCCCCAAGTCTTTTCTAGATTTTTGTTGGCTTCTTTAACAAGAACTTCTAAAAAATTGTCGTCAACGAGGATTTTTCCTTTGCTGATTATCGGAAGTTCAATTTTTTCTGTTGAAATAAGTTCAAGAATTATTTTGTCTTTTGTTATTGAAGAAATTCCTGAACGTTTGAATCCAGAAGATTTCGCTTTGGCGAGAAGTTGGTTTGCGTCTTCTAATGTTTTGCATGCTATGTGAAGAATACAAGGTTCTTGTTTGAATTTTATTTCTTTGTTTTCTTCAGCCAGATTATTATTTCCCACTTCAATTTTTGACTTCGTCAAAAGACCCGCCCTTTTTCCACCACCATTTCCACCCCCCGATTTAACTAGTAATCTGGCTTCGTTATTGTTTAGGGTAATTAATTCCTCTAGATCTGTTTTTAATTCTTCAAGAGAAATCTTTTTGTGATAAGTTTTTAATAATGCCCCTGGGCGTTGTTCTGAATTGTTTTTTACAAGTGCGATTCTTCCTGAGCAACTTGAGGTCGTGTAAAAATTCTCAAGAGAATTTATTTTTTCGCAAAGGGTGAGAATTTTTTTGTCCCAACTTCCAATTGAAGATTTGTCTTTTTTTGAAAGAGCGGAGGATTTTTGTTGGACGAATGTCATAGTTTAAGGAGAATAGTTTTTTATATAAATTTATTCTTTCTCCAAAATCTCAACATTAATGTTTTCTTCTTGACAGAGTTCTTTGAATTCATCTGTTTCTGATGAAGTTCCTTCGATTGTTCCGTAATGCATTGGAATCGCGATGTCGGGTTTTATTGTTTTTGCTGCTCCTGCCGCTTCTTCTGCGGTCATAGTGTATCTCCCGCCTATTGGCAATAGGGCAATGAATGTTTTATTTGGTTGTTTATAGCCGGTGAGTTTTTGCATCTCTGGAATTTCATCAGTGTCGCCGGCGTGATAGATTATTGCCTTGTCGAATTTTATTAGATATCCTAACCAGCCTTCATCCTTTTGATGGAAAGGTTTGTCGATGTTATATGCAGGGATAGCTGAGATTTTTACATTCCCGAAATCTAGTTCTTGATTTGGTTGTGCAAGTTCTATTTTTATTTGTTGTTGAAATCTTGTTATTTTGCTTTGGCAATCGGGGGGGCAAATTATTCTCGTTCCGTCCTTGACAATTTTTTGGATGTCAGGAAAACTGCAGTGGTCAAAGTGGCTGTGAGTGATTAAGATTATGTCTGCTTTTTGATCTTCGAATTCTTTAGATATTTCATAAGGGTCAATGTAAATAGTTTTTGAAGATTTGCCTTCTGAAGAAGGTACACCCTTGGGTGCTATTAAGAATCCAGCATGTCCGAGCCATTTGAGTTCAATGTTTGTTTCGGGGATTATCATTACTTGAGAAAAAGGAGTTGGTTTTTAAAGATTTTGATGGTTGTTTCGAGATATATATTCAAGTATAATAATTGTTATAAAGGGGAAATTGCTTGGTGGGGGATGGTCAGAGATGAAAGAACAAAGTTGAATGAGATGCAAGGAGACATTATGACGCTCTTGGAAACGCTGTGAAGGTTCTTTCAGATTTAATGAAGCTTTCTGATTTAGGACAAATTGAAGAAAGTAGTCCTCTTTATCCTGTGAGACAGAAACAGGACGAGTTAACTGGAAAAGTTACGGATTTGAGAAATTCGGTTAACACGGACTATATCAATGCTTTAATTATCGCTGATGATAGTTTTGAAAGAGGGGCCCCCGTTGTGGGGTCAGAGGAATCACAAAGCCCGCAATAAATTTTGTTTGAACTTTTCCATCTCAGATTTAGGCATTGTTCCTGCTGAGGAAACTGGGTGGCCCCCTGCAGAAGAGTCTTTTAGGCCTTTTATCGCATTTATTAATACTTGACTCATGTCTTTTGTTACATTTTGATTTCTTGCTGAGAATTTTACTCTCGGAGGGTTTGTATTTGGTAAGTCAGATAGAAGGATAAACGAGTCATCTGGATTTTCATCAGATAATTTTGTTGCAACGACACTTGTGATTCTGAACTTTGGATTAAAATAATAGAAGTGCAATCTTTTATCTGGGAAATTTTCTATATTTGTTTTCGCATCTTTAAATGAGTTATCTATCTCTGTTTGGACTATAGCGTGAAGCTTTTTAATTTCCTCCCAGTTTTGTTCTTTGATTAATTCATAAACCGGTTTTATATTATTCCTATGATAGATTATTGAAGAAACAACTTCTTTACAGAATTCTCCGGGGGGAAGATCATACCTGTTTTTAATAGTTAAATCAGGGTAATCTTCTTGAAGCCATTTCAAAACTTCTGGATCTTTGAAAGAATACTCCGATATTGCTGTCGCATGGATTAGTCCTTTGAATTTTTCATAATTTAGAAGATTGTTTTCTTTTCCAAGGAGGTAGATTACTAATGCTGAACAAAAAGACGAGGGATTTTTTATAATGTTTTCTTTATTTTTTATCTCGGGGGTTGTGGGGTGGTGGTCTATTAATAAAACATCTCCAGGGAAATCATTCCGAAGGGCTTCAAAGTTTTCTGGAGCAAAACCATTGATATGCAAATCTGCTAGTATAATTTTTGTCACCCCTTCTTTTTTTAATTCTTGCATTGCTAAAAGAGATTCCTCTTTGGTTCTGTCTATGAATATCGGGGGAACGTATTTTATTTTTTTATTTTGCAAGATATCTTCAAGTAAGAGTGCAGATAAAATCCCGTCGATATCTGCCGCGTCGCTTATTATCCCAACTTTATCCTCGGGTTTTATGTTGTTGATAAAATCTAGGAAAGTCTTTTCAGATCCGATTAGGAATTGCGGTTTGAGTTTCATTCTTTATTTATCACCTCTAAAATTTTATCTGAACCTGAAAAATCTGCAAAGAGGTAATCTGGATTTTCTTTTTTAAGATCTTCTAATGAAATTTTTCCAGTAGCAATAGCAATTGATTTAACTTTCCCATCTCTTGCACATTCAATATCCTTAGGAGTATCTCCTATAACAAAAATATCTTTTTTGTCAAAAACTATTCCTGTTTCTTTTTTTGCTTCTTTCATAGCGATATCAACTAGTTCACTTCTTATTCTTGTTTCAGAGCCATAGGCTCCAAATTTGAAATATTTCCACAAGTCTATTGACTCTAATTTTATTTTAGCAGATTCATAAGTGTTGCCAGTAAGTAAGCCCAAGACTTGTTTCTGTTCGATTAATTTTTTTATCAGATCTTCTACATGAGGGATTTTTGGAAATCTTACACCTTCTTTAAAAGCTTCTTGAATTGGGGAGGCATCTTTCATTGAGTCTTCAAAGTTTTCGTGGTCTTCTGGATTTTCCATTCCGAGTTCTTCTAATCTTTCAGTCATAATTGCTCTATAGGTTTTACCTTCCATATCTATCTTGCTGTTGCAAGAATCTAATCCAAAATGTTTCATAATTAATTTTCTGATTGCTCCAACGCCCCTAGAGTTTATTAATATTCCATCTACATCAAAAAGTATTAGTTTTTTATTTGTCATAAAAACAATAGATTAAGATTCATTTAAAATCCTTTGCATTTCCAAGGCTCCGATGTCTTGGCTGTCTCGAGATTCTGAGATTAAAGTTGGTGCCATTTCAAATTCTTTTATTATTGGAGCGAAATGTTCGAATTTTGGAAAGACATTTTTTTCTGTTACAGCTCGATGGCGTTTTTCTCCTTTTTCTGTGAATTCTACTGGGGAGAAATGGCAATGCAATCTTTGTAATGCGTTTAATCCGAGGACTTTTTTTATTTTTAATGCTATTTTTCTATAATCTTCGGGAGATTTTAAGCTTCCTTGGTTTCTTGCATGAAGATGTGCGAAGTCTACGCAAGGTTCACAATCTGTTTGTTTGCATATTTCTAGAGTTTCATCTAAGCTTCCGAGTTGGGATATTTTCCCCATTGTTTCAGGAAGGATTTTTACAGGGCCTTTGTAGATTTGTTTTATTTTTTTAATTCCTTCGATGCATCTTTCAATAGGGTTTGGAACATTTTTGAATCCGGGATGGAAAACAACTTTTGTCGCTCCCATTAATTCAGCGAGTTTTAGGGCTTTGACGAATTCTTTTATTGAATTTTCGACTACATTTGGTTTGTCAGATGTTAGGACGATGTAATAGGCCGCGTGGACAGAAAGGGCTATGTCATGTTCTTTTGCTTTTTTACCTAGCTCGACTGCGTCTTCAGGTTTCATTCGAGCCCCGTAAGTCATCATTCTTTCATATGCGTTTAAGCCGATAGATTTTATCCAGTCTGGGGCGTTGACCCTGTCTTTTCTAAATTCAGATTTGAAGAAGTTTGGGGGGTTGCCGGATGTTCCGAAGTGGGGGATTTTTGGAGGAGTCATTTTAAATAAGGTTTAATGAGGTCGGAAATTCTTTTACCCTTATATTTTCCGTGTTTTATTTTTGAATCTAGACAAAAATTAAAATGAGTAAATTTTGGGATGTTGATGTTTCTTCCCTTTTTTATTTTTGTTGATCCAATTAGTGGTGAATATAATTTTGCCCCCATTTTTGCTATCGGGTCGTAACTTGAAAAGAAATTTATTATTGGGATTTTTTTGAATGAGAAATAAGGATTTTGAATTGTGGGCGCAATTAGGAAAATTTTTCCAATAGTTTTTTCATCAAATTTTTTTGCGGCCTCAAGTGCTAATTCTCCTCCCAGGCTTATTCCTACCAAAGAAACACTGTATTTTTTTTGGTATCTTCTTATTAATCGTTTTAATTTTTGGACGGCGAGCCACTTTGTAGAAATTAAGATATTCCTTCCCCAATTTAGACAGGCCGTTTCGATATTTTCACTTTTTAATCTTTTGGAATATAACTTGAAGTAATTATCCTGTAAGGGGCCTTTCTCTTTGAATAGGGAATAAACCTCCAGAATTAATTTTTGAAGTTTTTTATTTTTTGATTTTATATATTTTGGCCCGGGCACAATTATTATTAGTTGCTTTTTCATTTTAAATTAAACTCCTCAAGAGTTTCTCTCATGTGGTCGAAGATTGGAGTCAGGATGTAACCTTTTTGCATGTTTCCGAGCACTGTGCATTTTTCTGGTTTTGACCAAGCGTAAAAAGAAAGATAGGCGCAGAGAATTGAATCCAAAGAATCTTCAAAGTTTTTCAATGCCTTTCCTTTTAATGTTTTTAGATCTTTTTTTGTTATTTCATCTGGGAGTTCAAGTTTGGGCAGGGATGATAAATGATCTATGTATCTTTGAAATTCGGCCCATCGGAATTCATAATCTCTTTTTGGTTTTGCTTTGTATTTTAGAATTTTGTCGAGGTTAAATAAAACAACTATTGAAGGGTGAGGGTAGACCTCAACAAATTTTCTTGATTGTTCTTCTTTTTTGATATATGGGTCTTGGATGAAACCTTCTTTTTCTAAAAGATTTGCTATGTCCTCTCCTCGTATGCTTCCGGTCCACGATGATAATCTTGTTCTGTTTGCCGGGTGTGCACCTGCGTGGTATGTTCTGAATAATTTACCGACGATGTCTTCGGCCAATCTTCTTCCTTCTTTATTTGGGACGATTAAAGGGGCATCAATTGAAATTATCGCATTGTCTGTCCCGACGGTTTCTTTTATGTAATTTAATATTTCATCATCGGAAAAGAGAACTTTTGAAGAGATTAGAGTTAGTTTATTATCTTTTAATTCTAAGGTGCTTATCCCCGAGCCGTTTCTTGTACTCCAGGCGAGATCAATACCTACGAATTTCATTTCTCCCCTAACTTTTCAAATGCCCTTGCTAATTGTAACATCTTTTGATCTTGGAATTTGTCGCAGATTATTTGAAGGCCCGTTGGGATGTTGTTTATCATCCCTGCCGGAATTGAGATGGCGCAGTTTCCGGCTAAATTTGAAGGTGATGTTAGAACATCGTAAGCATACATTTCTTCAACTGAGATTTTGCTTCCAATTTTATGCGGAAGTTTTGGGACTGTTGGGCTTATTATGGCGTCGACGTTCTTGAAAGCTTTTGAAAATTCTTCTGAGAAGAAGTTTTTTACTTTTAGGGCCTGATGATAATATCTTCCTTGGTGTTCTGCTTTACTTATTTCGCTTCCGCCGAGGATTCTTCTTAAAACTTCTGGGCCGGCGGAGTCTTCTATTTTTTTACCATAGCGACGGCCGTCGAATTTTCTTGTTCCTGAAAAAAATTCAACATAAACTAAAGGATAATATGTTGAGACTGCCAAATCTATATTTGGAATTTTTATTGTCTTGATTTTCCAGTTGTATTTTTTTTCAGCTTCTGAAATTTTGTTATTGATTAATTCTTGAATTTTTGGATTAACATTTAAACCTGAAATGTCCAGAATTCCTAGAGTTATATTTTTTGGAATTTTCTCAATTTCTTTTAAGTTTATCTTTTTTGATTCTTGAGAGATGCTGTCATTTGAATCTTTTTCCTGGATAATTGATAATAAAAGTCCGGCTTCCGAGACTGTTTTTGCTAAGGGCCCTATTTGGTCTAAAGACATTGACAAATCAATCAATCCGTGTCTTGAAACAGAAGAATAAGTTGGTTTTATCCCAACTACCCCACAATGCGATGCAGGATTTCTAATTGATCCCCCCGTGTCGCTTCCTAAAGCCAGACCACAAAAGTCTGCAGCTATTGAAGCTGTGCTTCCAGAAGAACTTCCTCCGGGAATTAATTCTAACGCCACAGGATTTTTTGTTGGACCAAAAGCAGAAGTTTCTCCTGAACTGCCGCAGGCAAATTCGTCCATGTTTGCCATTCCGATTATCAAGCCACCTTCTTTTTTTATTTTTTCAATAACTTTGGCATCGTAAGTTGATTTGTAATCTTCAAGAGTTTTTGATGCACAAGATGCATGAAGTCCGAGAACATTTATGTTTGCTTTAATTACAATTATCTTTCCGGCGAGTTTCCCTGCTTTTCCAGATTTGATTTTGTCGTCTATATTTTTTGCTTCTTCAATAAGTTGTTTCTCAGGAAGAAGTTCCAGAATTGCATTTATGTTTTTATTGTCTTTTTTGATATTTGCTAAATATGTTTTTAGGGCTTGTTGGGTTTTCATATACTGTAAAGCAAAAACGAGTTTATAATTTTAATGGATAGTTAGAATTCTTTCTCAATCAAGGTTTTTACATTTGGAGAGACTCCAATTTTCTCAGATTTAATATCTTGAATAGCTATCCAAGCAAATTCTTTAATTCCTTCTTTGCATTTTAATTCTTCTGGATTTTTTAGGTTGCATAACCAATTAATTAAGACTATCTGCATTTTCTCTTTGGTTTGAGGATTTTCCCAAAGTATCAAAGGATTCAGGGGTTTTACAATTTCTACTTCCGCGTTTAGTTCTTCTTTTGCCCTTCTAATACATGTTCCCTCTAGACTTTCATCTTCTTTGACCCTTCCTCCAATAAATTTCCAGAAATCATCTTTTTCATCTTTGTCTAAAAGCAATTTTCCATCTTTTACAATTACGGGTCCTGAAGCGATTACAACTTTTTGTTCCATTAATTGGGTAATATCCCGAAGTTTATAAAATCTGTGGATAGTGAATTATCCCCTTTATCAGCCAAATATTTATAAATGCAGATTGTTATATTCTTGTGATTAAAAATGGGGAAAAAATTATCTTTATTGTTCGCTTTTGTTCTGGCTCTGTCTTTCTTGGCTTCGGTTGTTTCTGCGGAGATTATTATTCAATCTGAACCTGAGGAAATTTATAATTTTGGAAGTGTCATTGAATTGCCGGTTAAAATTATTGCAACTCAAAATATCGAAGGGACTTTATTGGCGCAAGTTTTGTGTGATGGATCTACAAGACAGTTCTATATGAACGATGTTTTCCTTGAAGCAGGTGAAGAAATTTCTTTGGAACCGGTTTTGAGAATTACTAAAGAAAGGGTCGGAGATGATATTGGGATTTGTAAGATTAAAGTTCTTCTTGGAGGGGATTATGAGCTTACTGATGAATTTGAGATTTCTGATTTGATAAATGTAGAATTGAATTTGAACCAGACAACTTTTTCCCCCGAAGATGTTGTAACAATTAAAGGTATCGCTGTTCGTGAAGATGGAAAAGATGTTGTGGGTGTTGTTGAATTGACAATCGATGGAGAGGTTACAAATATTTCTATCAGCGATACTGTCCGAAATGGTTTGTTTGATATTGATTTTGATATTCCTAAGGATATGGAAGCTAAAGAATATTTAGTTAATGTAAAAGTTTATGAAAAAGATTCGGATGGGGAAATAACTAATGGGGGACATCTTGGTCAAGGAATTGATGTTTTGCAGATTCCGACGAGCTTGGAAATTTCTTCAGATACGCAAGTTGTTGAGCCTGGAACAAATTTGGAAGTTGAAGCTATTTTGCATGACCAGACCGGGAAACCAATTGGGTCAGAGGTAATCATAACGATAAAAGATTCTAAGGATAATATTTTGAAACAGGTAGAAGTTTCCACAAATCAGATTGTTGAATATCCTGTTGCTTCTGATCAGGCCCCGGAAGAATGGGTTGTTAGAGGTGTTTCAAATAAATTTGTGGCAGAGCAAAATTTTGAGATAGCTGAAAAAGAGGCTGTTGAATCTAAGATTGCTAATGGAACTCTGTTCTTGAAAAATGTAGGGAATGTGGTTTATAATCAGAGTTTAATAGTTAAGATAGGGGCTGAAGAGTTGACTTTAAGCCCGTATATAAAGGTGGGGCAGGAGAAGAAATATTATTTGAGTGCTCCAGATGGGGATTATGATATTGAGATTGGTGGTTCGTTTGATGAGCCTTATGCGTTTTCGGGGGTCCCTTTGACAGGAAGCGTTATTAGTATAGAGGAAGTTTCTCAAGGAATTGTTAAAATCATTAGACATCCGTTTGTTTGGATTTTTATCATAATTATTTTGGGGGTTGTTGCTTATATGGTTTTTAAGAAAGGATATAAAAGAAGTTTTATAGGGAGAAAGGGGTCTAGCAAGAAAGATATTCCTTTAAGTTCTAGAAAGGATTTTTCTGGTGAAGTAGGGAATAACGGGAATAAAATAACTACATCTTCTCCGGCGGTTCTTTCTTTGTCGCTTCATGGGGAAAAGCATAAGTCCGGGATGGTTTGTTTGAAAGTTAACAATTTGAGTTCTCTTTTAAGTTCTAAGAAAAGTACAGATGAAGGTTCGGCGTATTCGACATTGCAACAAGCGGTTTCTTTAGCAGAACAGAATAACGCGGTTGTCTATGAAAACCAAGAGTATTTCTTTTTCATATTCTCTCCTATGAAGACTAGAACATTTGACAATAATAAAGCGAGCTACGCTCTTGCTGAAGGAATTAAAAAGATGATTGACAACCATAACAAACTTTACAAAGAAAAAATTAGTTTTGGAATATCTCTTAATATTGGGGAGATTGTGGGTAAGCATGATAAAGAATCCGGCAAGTTTAAATTTATGGCTCTTGGAAAACTTGTTAGTGATAGTAAAAAAGTTGCGACTCTTTCAGGTTATTCATATGGAGATATTTATTTGACTGAAGAGATGAACGCGAAGATTCTTCACGATGCTAAAACAGAAAGTCATGTGATTAAAGGGATGAAAATCTACACTGTAAAGGAAATGAAGAAGAAAGAACAATATGGCAAGTTTATTCATGATTTTGTTAGAAGACAAAAAGCCGAAGTGAAGAAAGATGTGGGCAAGGTTGAAAAAAGCTTTAAAGATGAGATTCATCAGTTTAGGGAAGAAGGAAAGAAGGAATAAATTAATATGAAAAAGAGGGGGCAAGTAGGAATAGTAATTCTGGTTTCTGTAATTGCTGTGTTGGTTGTTGTTGGCATTTTAGTTTATTTTTATTTCAATCCCTCGGGCAATTCAACTAGTAGTAATAATCGCTCAAGTGAATTGCCTGAAGTTCCTTATTCTTTTTTAGCTGTTCACTTTGAAATTAATCCCTGGGATGGGGAAGGGGCAGACAGGTGGCAAAATATGATCAACATGGTTGAACTTGCTAATCAGTATAACACCCCCTTAACAATAATGTTCTGGCCAGGATCAGCACATTATGCCCTAACTTCACAAGAAAGAATTGCACAAGTAAGAGAATGGCAAGCACAAGGGCATGAGATAGGATTACATAATCAAGGTTGTGATGACTCAGAATCAACAAAAGATAATTCTTTTTTATATGGCCCTGAGGACAACGAAAAATATTTGGAATTAGCAGGAGGTCAAGAAATAAAATCTGGAACAGTAGATTCTTGTGATTGGACACTTTCTTCATTCAGATACAATCCAGGGGGAAGATATGACGGAAGAAGTGCATTGGCTGTTAAATATGATTTAGTGGAAGGCCACGAGGTTTATGCTTTAAATATGAAAGCAGGGTATGCAGATAATCCCCCTTGTGGTGGAACCCAGACAAAGATTAATCTATACAATAGTTTAAATGAAAATGAAATTTATGGTTTTGTTAATCATGGGGAAGGGGACGTGGGGAATCTTGGCGGTACAGAAGAATTAGTAAAATGGCTTGAATTTTTATATGAAGCAGATCCTGAAGGGGGAAAAAGAATGACCGTAAGCGATCTTATGGAAAGTTATGTTTTACCAAATAATTTAATTATTTCTGAAGAAGAAGTTTGCTCTTCAACTAATCCAGAAATCCAGCAATGTTTGCCTTTGGCATTACTTCCAGAAAAACCAGGTTTGCCAAGTTGTAGAATAAGGTTATATGACACAGATATATTTAATTTTGGAAGATGTTTAAACACTGGAATCTATTGTGCTACAGAGACTAGTGAAAGTTGTGATGGAGATTTTTATTGTCCACAAGATTGCATAACAACTAACATTGAAGATTATGGATATGTAGGATCTTGTTCTTGAAAGTCCCTGGTTTATTTAGAATAAATCTCAACCCAGCTTCAGACCACTTTGTACAATTGCTTGTTTGATTTCTGGATGTTTTTGTTCTAGAGTTTCAATTATGTTTTCAATTTTGTCTTTCTTTTTTGTCTTTGGTTTAAGGTGTTTTATTTTCTTAAGTTTTGCATAAAGCAAAACTTCTTTATCTAGGAAAAGATACAGCGGGCGAATTATGTTTTTCTCTTTTGGGCCGGTTGATTTTAGTTCTTTTATTTTTTTGTTGGTTATTGCCTTTGTTATTTTGTATGCAATAAGATCGGTTGTTTCTTTCGAGGCTGTTTTGTTATATTTGCTTGTTTTTGATTTCACAATTTTTATGTAAGGGTTTTTTTCAGTGTAGAAAGTAAAAAGATTTTTGAGGACAGCAGATCTAAAATCTTTTTTTGTTGGGATTAAAATAGTGTCACTTTTTTTTATTAGATTGAATTTTCTAATTGTGTAAAGAAATTTTTTTTCAAACCAACGAATGTAACAATTCTTGCAGAGTCTCCTTTGGTTTGTAAATTCATATACTGGATTTTTCTCACAAAGTTTGCACATTTTATATTTTATATTTTTCAAAACCTTTTCTCTTTTTAATTGAAACTTGTTTTGAATAAGCGTTTTGGAGTTTTTTAATTTTTTGATGTGTTGATTCTTTTATTTTGTCCAATTGAATTTCTGGAAGCCCAATTGTTGGCCCAATATTTTCTGGAAAAGATAAATGTGTTTTTGGAAGTTGTTTTTCAATTATATTATTTTCCATTTCGTTTCTTCCAAGAACAATCCAAAGGTTATCTATTATAAAATGCCTCCCAATTTTTATTAATGGAATTTGATCTTCTTTCAAATCTTTTTTAATTAATTCTTGAAATCTTTTCTTCAGAAGTTTTTCGCAAAGCAAACAACCGCCCGCAGGTTCGGGATAATCAATTTTGAATTTTCTCGCGAGTGCAATCTGTTTTACCCTTTGTCTTCCTTGAATATCATAAAGTTTTTCTTTATTTATTATTCCTGATTTTTCCGCCTTGGTCTCAGGAAGCAATTTTGCAGAAAGAGGCCTTAAGATTCTTCCTTGAAGTTCTGAATCATTTTCAATAATTTCAATTGCTCTTTTATACTGGCTCATGGGCCTTTCACCGAGGACTTCACCAGTTACTATTAAATCTATTTTATTTTTATCTGCGTATTTTTTAGCTTCTTTTAATATAAAAATCCTGCAATCGATGCAGGGATTAATTCCTTTTCCTGTTCGGTATTTTGGGTTCCTGAGGATTTTTAGATAATCTTTTAGCAATTTTCCTTTGGTGCAATCGAAAAATTCTAGTTTGGCTCCGTGGTTTTGGGAGAAATTGAAACTGCAACCCTCGCTGCAACAGCCGGTGCCGAAAGGTAATTTGAAAAATGCAGCGATTACATTCTTTTTACCTAATTGTTTTTGCATAATTTTTAAAGCAAGTCTTGAATCTAATCCGCCGGAGAGCATGACTATGCATTTTTTGTTTTGTTTCATAGAACAAGATTGGGGAGGTGATTTAAAAGAGTTTGGATGTTGAAGAAGGCTTCTCCTGAACCCTTGGTTCAGTAGGTTTAGTCTCTTCTTTCTTTTCACCTTTTGAAAACCAGCTTTTGAATTTTTCGCTTATTCCAACGCCGGTCATCCAAATCTTTAGGGGAATCGCAAAAACCAAGATAATTACTCCAATAATAATCATCCATAATCCTATTCCAAATGCTTGTGTTGAAACAACTTGAAATAGGTTCTCCATTATATCCTGGACTATGTTGATCTGATCAATACCGAGGCTTTCAGAGACGAAGAAGGATTTTTTTATGAAACCTAAGAAGACACCTATCTTTGAGACTATTAATCCAGTTATAGCCAGGAAGATTCCAGTTGTGATTGGCATGTTTAATTTTTTTTCTACTAGAAATAATAAGATTGCGAGAAGTATCACCGAGATTAAAATGCTCCCCAGAAATAAATTTCTCCAGTTGGTTTGTGCATGTTGCGAGATCATTACAAGGGGTTCTTCCTCCAGGCATTCAATAAATTCACAAGAGTATTCTTTGTAGTAGGCTTTTTCGAATTCTTCTTGGAGGAGGTAATCTGCCGCGCTATCAGTTCTGTTCTGTAGCATTTCGCATGAAAGGGTTGCGTTTATCTCTGAATTTTTAAAAGTATAATTTGTATTGTTTTGACAATGGCGGTCTATCGTAGGGGATTCCTGGCTGATTGTTTTGGAGATATTTATTTCTGATTCCAATAGTCTTGAAATTTCTGGTAAAATGTTTTCTTCGATTATATCATGGTCCAAACTTTTTTCAAGAGTTAAGAAAAGTCCTCCGGCTAATAACAAAATGAAAATTAAAATTGAAACAATTACGGTTAAACCGCCTCTTATTAATCCCATAGCTTATTTATTCAATTAGAGTTTTTAAAGTTTGGGTGTTGTTGGTATTTTAATAGCCTTATTTTCGGTCGTATTTTACCTTATCCTTGGTTTGCTGAAAGGAGAAATTTCTCTAACAATAGTTATTGTGGGGCTTTTAGCTAGTTTAGTGGGCTTGGGTGTTGGTGCAATTGTTTCTAAGTTTAGAAGATAGTTATCTCAAACATCGACTTGTGACCATTGCTATGAATAAGAAACTAAATAATAAAACATCGTTTCTTAGAAAGGCAGAAATTAAAGAGCATATAAGCGTAATGAGGATTATTATTTTGAAATATTTTTTGTTTTGTTTTAACTCTTCTTTGGTTAATTTAGCGAGGAGGTTTCCTATAGGAATTCCTAATAGGAGGAAGATTATTCCGAAAGTTAGTTGGAGTAATTGATGCATGTTTTTTTGAGATAGATTGACATTCCCACTTCAAGTTTCGCTAAACGCGAAAGACCCGCCCTTAAGCTATTTCCCTTTGGTCGTCCCAGTTTTAATTAGCAATCTATCTCAAAATGCAAATATAATAAAGTTTATAAAGTTTTAATTGTTTGTTCTTTTAACGGCAATTTAGCTGAGGGTGAAAAGAGTTCTGATGGAATAAGATGGAAAAGAAAAAGTTAGTTGGTGCGTGTACTCTACAATGTGTCGGAGCTGAGGGAAGTAAGAATCCTTTATCCCCTTTAGCTGGGGCTTTTCTAAGAGCCTACGATGATTTTAGTGTTGAAGTTGCTTGTCCAAATTATAAACCACGGGGGGCAACAGGGAAATTCGGTTGCGATCGGGGAAATTCTTCCCGAGAAGATTATATGAATTGCACTTTTGTTAGAAAAGGAGAAGGAGAATAAAATGAAAAAAACAGAGAAAAAACTATATCATTGCCCTGTTGAAGAATTTATGCAACCGCTTGATTTTATTCGTTTTCTCAGAGAGCATGAGATAATTATGCCCGAACCTAAAAGAGTTGTTAGTAGTCACCCTTATAGAGAAATGGCGCGAGATAGAGAAGCGGGATTGGATGTAAACGGAATTGATAATCAGGGAACGTATGAAACTGCTACAGGTCATTGTCGATGGCATAAAGATACTCTTGAAAGAGGATTTATGATTAGTTATTATTGTGATAAAAAAGATTTTATTCCAAGAAGAGTTAGAGTTAGAAGAGGGGGTGAAGTCCAAGTTCTTTTGGAGGCAGTAAATTTTGAAAAAAATTGGGAAGGAAAATTAGATAGCCTTTATGGAAGGGTGAAAAGCATTATAGATTCAAGAAATGTTGGCGATTCTAGAGATTCTTCACCACAATAATATTTAAAATCTCTTTTTTACTGTATTTGACATGCCGCATAAATATTTAATTGTTGCGAGCAAGAAAGATCCTGCGGGAGTTAACATCACGACGCAGTTGTCGCAGTTTCAGAAAGAGATGGGGGAAATAAAGTTTTATCTTGTTGATGAGGATATTTTGCATGAGGAGAATTTTGATATGCAAAGGTTTGAAGATTTTGATATGGTTATTTTTGCTTCAATGCATAAATCTGTGAAAAGAGAGAAGACATTGTGTTTGCACTCACCGGGAAATTGGAGGGATGCAGATTATGGAGGAAAGAAAGGACAGGTTTCAAAAGCAAGTGCTTTGTTTAATAAATTTTTATTTGAGAAGCTGAACGAAGCGGTTAGGGAATCTAGTTTGAGAGAGTATAAAGTTTGTCTTGAAGCGACGCATCATGGGCCTTTGATTGATGTTCCGTGTGTGTTTATTGAAATTGGTTCAACTGAACTTCAATGGAAAGATAGTAAAGCGGGTTTTGTCGTCGCGAAAGCTATAAAAGAAGCGATGGAGAAATTCGAAAATTCAAATGAGGCCAAATATAGAGAGATCGCTGTTGGAATTGGTGGGCCGCATTATTGTCCTAATTTTACGAAGATTCAATTGAATTCAAATTATGCTTTGGGCCACGTTATACCAATGTACAGTTTGCCTTTAAGCGAAGAGATGGTTATTGAAGCAATTAATGGGACTGCAGAAGATGTTGATACTATCTTGTTGGATTGGAAGGGTTTAGGGAATGCGAGTCAGAGAGAACAGGTTTTGGGAATTTTAGACAAGTTGAAATTGCAGTATAAGAAGACAAGTGAAGTTGAGAAGTGAATGGTTTTTTAGGGAGAAGTTCTCCTTTGATTTTGGAACCCTTCATAAGAGTTTAAATAATCTGTTTCGGTTTTAGTCAATGGGGAGAGGTTTCTCTCATATGCTTCTAGAATATCTTTCAAGGGCAACCTTTGTAGTGTTCTTGTTTTAGGGGAAACAACTAATTCTTCTGAAGCCCATTCCTCCGGGAAACCTATAGCAAATAAATCTTCATCTTCGGAGGAATGAATTGTACAAGTAAGTCCGGTATATAATAAATTGATTATTCCGCAAGAGGGCAGATCTCTTGCTTTTTCTAATCTGTCTTTAAGAGGTTTTTCCGAAGGTATTTTATAATCCAAATTTTCTATTTCCAAATTATTTAGTGCTTGAACTAAATCCAAACAAACTTTTTTGGCCTTTAAGGGCTTTAATCCGATTAATTCTGCTGCTCTTTGTGTAAATAGTTCTACATTTTGGCAATCGCCCCGGCCCAATTCTCCCATAATATCTACGAAGATTGAATTAGGGAGTTCGGCTTGTCTCGAGAGATATAGTCTCCCTTCTTTAATATAATTCTTTCCAAAGAGACAATCTGCGATAATTCCTCTTTCTTGAGGAGTTTTCATTCTTTGGGATAAATCTTGTCTTGTCATTTTTAATTTTCCCAGAATTTGTTTCTGAGGTACGAACACCCCAATAAATATTCTTTTCTGATGTTTTTAAACCTTTGGAAAGGGTTTAATTTTCTAATGAGGGAGATATATAATCTTTAAGCAAACAAGAAATTGGGATTGAATTAAATTCAACATCCAAAGTTTTTTAAGCAGATTAATTAAGCAGCTTCGCGGTATTCTCTAGAAAATCTTTCAAATACATCTCTTACTGTTACAAATTCTCCTTTAGCATCTAAATAAAGTTCACGTGTTGATAAGTGAACATTTGAGCCTGTAAAAGCAAAACCGTTTTCTAAATCGCCTCTTTGAGCTGCAATTAATGCTTTTGCAATACAATAAGGGGCTTCTTTTGGATTACACTTCTTTAAACATTTGTAAAGGCATTTAACGGGGATTTTTTCTCCGGCAGCTACTTTTCTTAAGAAGTCATTATTAATTGCTCTTCCAGGCATTCCGACTGGGCTGTCAATAATTACAACATCTTCTTCATTTGCATCAAGATGTAGCATTTTAAACTCTTTTGATGCATCGCATTCTTTAGTTGGTATGAATGCAGTTGCTATTTGTACACCCTCAGCGCCCCATCTCCTTGCTTCCCTGATATGGTATCCATTGGAAATTCCTCCTGCTGCAAAAACAGGAATATTACCAAATTTTTCAGCGATTTCTTTTGTGCGCTGAATTTCTCGCTCAAGAGAACTTTCAAGAAATTCGGGATTATCCAATTTTCTTCTTCCATATCCCAAATGTCCTCCTGCTTTAGGACCTTCCACAATAAGCAGGTCAGGAAGTCTGCCCGCCTTTTCATATATCTCACATACTTTTCTGGCAAATTTGCCATAAGAAATAACAATACCCACTTTTGTATTTTTCCCAACTAAACTCATGAGATTAGGATCAAAACCAGCACTAGCGGTAAGCAAATCAACTTCTTCTTCAGATGCCACTTGAACTAAAGGTTCAAAATCAGTTAAAGCATGCATAACATTTACTCCGATAAAACCTTTAGCGCCCGGAGATACTAGTGCTCTTGCTTCTCTAATTTCAGCCCGTAAAGCCTTTTGATTTTCTTTGATATAATTCCCTTGATTTATCTCAATTCCACCGGCATTTCTTGCCTCGGATAATCCCACAGCAGGAATCATTCCCCCGCCGCCACAATTAGCCACGGCAGAAGCTAAACTTTTTCCAGAAATTCCAACGCCCATTGGACCTTGAAGAACATTTAGTTCTAAATTACCAATCTTAGAGATAGGCAAGTCAATCATATTACAGGATAGTAATTATAGTTATTAAAGTTTTATATATTCAAGATTTGTATGATAAGAAAATAATACAAGGGGTTTAAGACTAGAAATTATTGAAGTTAATGTTTTCCTTGTTTCTCTTTAACAATCCACCCCGTTAAAAGAATTATTCCCACAATTAAGAAAACAATTAATTGAAATAAAGGGTTGATTGTTCCTACATAAGCTAAGAGAAATGTAACTGGAATAACCCCAATAAATGTTGCAATAACATAGGGCCAAAATTTGATCTTACTAAATAATCCCAAGGCATAACTCAAGATATCAACAGGGATAATCATTCTTAAAAATAAAACACTTAAGAATAAATTCTTTTCGGGAATTTTATCTTCTATATGATGAATTTGTGATAAAGGAATTAATCTTTTCACAATCTTCACACCATATTTTCTTGCTAATAAAAATGCAATGATTGAACCCAATGTCCACCCAATAACACTAACTGCTCCAGCAAGTTTCCATCCCCAAATATTTGAAACTAAAGGAATTAATGGTATGGAAGAGATGGGAGCAACAACAATTGCAATTATTATAATTGAGATATAAATTAAAATCCCTCCTATGCTTTTATTAATCAAACCTTCAAAAAAATCAATATTCGTTTGGACAAGATATGTTAGAACAACAAATATCAAGATAATAAATGAGATTTCTATTAGAGATTTTATCTTTGGATTCATTGTTTTCTAAAACAAAAAGAGTTTATATTGTTTATCTCTTGAAGATTTGGATTCATTAGCTCTTATCTATAAACAGCCTCTTTACTAGGGGCAATCCAAAAATAATTGCTAAAATTAAATACCAGTACCATTCAAACCGAAGAACAAATTCTAAAAATGCTGGCCAAAGAGTTATTAATGTTAAAATTGCGAAAATTGCTGCAAGCTGTGCTAATTTAACATCGTACCATTTGAATCTTTTCAAAACCTCTTCTGACCATTTAATCAAACCCATTTTTCTATGTTTATTTGATGTTAAATAACTATATATATTTAACTTCTTCCGAACATGACCCCGAGGGTCGCGAGAATAACCTAAAGGTTACAAGAACCTTTTCAAGGCCTCCAAGGAGGTAACCTAAAGGTCACAAGGCAAAGCTTTAAATTCTTAAAATATTGTATATTCTCAAGCCCCGATCGCATACCCTAAAGGGCACAAGGACCTTTTCAAGGTAAGGGTATTGCACCAGATTGCTAATTTAGTCAATGAAAACATGGCAGTTAGTAAATAATAGTAAAAATGGAAGAAGAAATAAAAAATAAAGAAACTTTTGAAAAAGTTTATGAAGAACCAGAGAAAGCCGTCTGGACTAATAAAGAACCCCCAGAAGAATTAGTTGAGTTAGTTGAAAGCGGAAAAATAAAACCTTGCAAAGTTATTGATGTGGGGTGTGGTGAAGGATTTTATTCAATATATTTGGCTTCAAAAGGATTTGATGTAACTGGAATAGATATATCAGAGAAAGCAATAAACTATGCAAAAGAAAATGCTAGAAAAGCTGATTTTGACATCAAATTTAAAGTAATGGATTTAAATGATTTATCAGGATTGAAAGAAAAATTTGATTTGGTTTTAGAATGGGCAATTCTTCATTGTGTGCCTTTTGAAAAAAGAAAAAAATATGTAGAAAATGTAAGTAATTTATTAAATAGAGAAGGGAAGTATTTCTCAACTTGTTTTAATGTTAAAGATCCCAAATTTGGTCAAATAGGAAAGAGATTAAGGATAGTTCCAGAAAATGCAAGAGCTCTTATGGGGGAAGAGATGTATTTTTCATCATTAGATGAAATCAAACAATTGTTTGAGTCTCACTTTAAGCTAATTGAAAGCAAAATATTTGAAAAAATGGGTGGGGGGAAAATAAACACATGGAACTATTTTTTCATGGAGAAAAGATAAAACAATAAACTAAATACAAAGCTTTAAATTCTTAAAATATTGTATATTCTCAAGCCCCGATCGCATAAGGGTATTGCACCAGATTGCTAATCTGGGCCTTCACGGGCACCCAGGTTCGAGTCCTGGTCGGGGCGTTTGTTTTTTGGGTAAGAAGAGTTCTGATAGGAATAATAAATGCGCGAGAATAGAATAACCAAAGCGGACATAAGAAAATATAGAAGGATATTGAAAGAAGCAACGAGAAGGCCTTCTGTTATAAGAACTAGAGATTATCTTGAAGCAAGTATTGTAAAGCCAGATTTTTATGTTCTGGATATTGGGATGGGGCCAAACTGTAATTTGAGATGCCCTATTTGTTTAGCTGACTGTGGTCCGGATAAAGAAGGTTTGCCGAGTCCTGAGATAGTTGGAAAAACCTTGTCACAAGCAAAAGATCAGGGAATAGAATTTGTGGAATTAACCAATGGAGAACCAATAAGAGATGAAAATAGAGAAGTTCTTGGTGTGGCAGCAGAATATTCCTCAGAATTACCTTTGTCTATTTTAACTAACGGGACTTTTGCATCAACGCCCGAAAGTGCAAAGGAATGGTTTTCTTTTTTAAAAAAGAAAGGATTGGATCCGGCTGCTGGAGAAAATCATTTGGTGGTAAGCTATGGAAAATCTTATCACGTTCCTCCAGAAAATTATTTTAATATAAATTATGGTTTTAGAGAAGTATTTCCAAATATTCCACCAGGATTATTTTTAAAGTATAGGTTAATTAATTTCGGAGATGGGGAAGATAATTTGAGGAGACATAACCAGATAATAAGAGGAATATATGAGGTTTTTGGAACAAGAAGATCAGTCCATGCAACTATTGATAGTGATGAATTTTCTGTGAGAGTTTATCCAAGAGAAGGTCCCCCCATAAAATTTAGGCAACAAGGTTTTGTTCCTACGGGAAGGGGCAAAAAAATGAAAGTTGCAGATCACCTTTACCCCCTCAGAGAGCTTACCCCCCAAGATTTAACTTTAGAACAGCGAGCCGCAGATAGCGTGGCATTATCTCATACCGGAGATCTTAATTTTGGTTCGGTTAGTTCAATATCCGATGTCAGGGGGCAATATGGAAACATTTCTTCAACACCCTTGCGAGAGATATTAGAAAATATGAGGCGAGATAGATTATTTCAGGTATATAAAATTGGGGGTTCTGGCTTTTTATATGCTGTTGCTCAAAAAGCAGATCCAAATTTTAAAGTTAAAGGGAAAACAAGAGATGATGTTTTGAGGAGAATATTCAAAAGTCGTAGATTGCAACAGGGAATTCGTGAAGTAGTTGAAGATCCAAAAAATCTATTTGATTCCTATTTTGAACATGTCAATTCTTTAGATCTGAGGAAAAGGCATAAAGTATAGATTTTCTCTATTTTTCTTAATCATAAGATTTATAATAACTTCTTGGTAGTTATTAAAATGAAAAAAGTAATCTTATACATTGCCCAGAGTTTAGATGGATTTATTGCAGCAAAAGATGGTTCTGTTTCATGGCTCGAAAACTTTGAATCTTCAGGTTTTGGGTTTAAAGAATTTTATTCAAAAATAGGTTCTATTGTTTTGGGGAATACGACGTACAAGCAATTTCCAGATTCATACAAGGATAAGCCCACATATGTTTATTCAAGAAAGAAGAAAGGTCAAAAAGAAAATATTATTTTCACAAATAAAAAACCTCAAGATTTGTTAAAGTCTATAACTGCAGATAAAGATATTTTTTTGGTTGGCGGGGCAAAAGTTATTAATTTATTCTTGAATTCAAATGCCATTGATGAGATTAGACTTTTTACTATGCCGATTATTTTAGGAGAGGGGATTAGGCTTTTTCAAGGAGGTGATTTCAGAATTGATTTAAAAATTAAAGAAAGTAAAATCTTATAAGTCTGGGGTTGTTGAATTGCAGTATATTAGATAAAAATTTATGTGGTTTGTATTTTTTATGCTTCTTTTTAGTTAGGTTTTTCTTAATCACAAACTTTATAAGTAAATTGATAGTGAAATTTACATAGCGGGGTGGAGCAGTCTGGAGTGCTCGTCGGGCCCATAACCCGGAGGTCGCGTGGTTCAAATCCCGCCCCCGCTATTTGGCGAGATTTGAACAAATCCCTACTCGAGCCCACGAAAGTCGTTATCAACAAATAAAATTTGTCGCTTCCGTAAACTCTCGCCCGCTATAGGATATTGAAGAGATAAAAAGTGAAATATCCTTGGGGTTTGCTAAATTCAGATTTATTTGGTTTTCAAATTCCGGGTGATTTCGCGAAATTAAATTCCGAAGGTAAATTAAAAAAATTTGAGCGAGGTCAGGAGTAGTCCCCGCTATTTGGCGAGATTTGAGAAAATCCCTAGTTTAGTTTTAGAGGTGATTGACTGCAGAGAATAGTTCTGAGAAGATTAAGATGATCTATCATGATAAGTATCATTGGAAGGAAGGATTAGTAGAAATTTTTCCGGGAAAAGAAAGAATTTTTAGAGTTGGAAATAGGGTTTCAATTCATCATAAGCAAAAGAAATATTCTGGGATCGTTATAGAAGTAAAAAAGTTCAATGAGCGAAATGGAGTTTTTCCACATCCCGAGGTTTTTATTAAAACTGATGAATTAGTAGATTCTGTTCCTGGAGCTTTGTTTGATGGTTTTGGAGTAAGGGGCGAGAGTAGTTTATTCTATTTTGAGGATGAAACTGGTGAAGATATAAAAAAATTGCGAGGGCCTTTAGTTACAGATATTCCTAAGGAAGAACTAGAAATATTTAAAAGATTGAAGCCTTCTTTAAGAAGAGAATTAATTAAATCGCATGATGGAATTCCTTTTGACTATTGGGGAATATAAGATGCAAACCTTTTTACCATATCCGAATTTTGAGAAATCTGCGAAAGTTTTAGATAATAAAAGACTTGGAAAACAAAGAGTTGAAGCTTTTCAGATTTTGAATATAATTTTGAATAGAACAAAGACAAAGGGCTGGAGAAATCATCCTGCTGTGAAGATGTGGAAAGGTCATCCCAATGCCTTGAAGAGTTATTTTAATTGTTGTTTGAATGAGTGGATTTCTCGTGGTTTTAATAATAATATGGGATTTGAAGTTATTAGGGGTAAAGTTAAAAATCCTACATTGATTGGGAAGAAGAAATTTCACGATTCACATAGAAGTAATTTATTGAGGAAGGATAAGAAATATTATTCTCAATTTGGGTGGAAGGTTGGAGATGGTTTGGAGTATTGTTGGCCGAAGTGAATAGGAAAGTTTATTTTAACAATTCATATTCGAATAATTTTGATTGAATTGTCGTTTCATAATATTTTGATAATTTTGTTTTTAGTTCAATCAGTTTTGTGTTTAATTCTGGATAATCATAAATTTTAATTTCTTCGTTTTTTTGGAAAGTGTTTAATTCTTTATCTATTTGGTATGTTCCATATTTGTATTTTAGATTATAGTTTTTAGTTTTCTTCGCTTCCTTCAAAATTTGTTCAAATAACTTAATTAAATCTTGCTCATATTTGTTTAGTTTGTATTTTTCTAATGTTTTACTCACTAAGGTGTCCGTACCAAAACAAAGTTCATTTTTATAAAATCTTTTATCAGAACCCTCAAAAGAACGACAATGATTTCTAGGAGAAAGACAAGAATAAATTAAGCAACTTTTTAAAAAGTTTGCATCTTTTGTATATTTATCTCCTCCATCGGCAGTTGTAAAATAAATATCTCGTTCATACCAATTTCTTTGAGGATAAAGTTTTGCACAAAACAAAGGTAATTTTTCGAGAAAGTTATCAGAACGAAGATAAAAACCACGAATATTATATCTTGTGCCTCTTAACAAATAAACATCGAGTTGCGTAACAGCATAGCCTTTTACAACTAGATAACCAACAATATTTTTATTAATATACGATTTCCCATCGGTTTTTCTTCCAGCTGTTTCTCTTCCATCATTCTCAAAATAAACTTCAGTTTCAACATCGTCTTTAAATTTCCTTCTATCGAAAAATGGCTCAAGCGTTTTATCAACCTTTTTTATTTCAATACTCTTATTTATATCCCAAATCTCATCATCTTTTTCGTCTAAATTATTTTTTGTATCAATATCAAATGCATTAAGGTTTAATTTTTCAATTTTTTCATTAATATTCTGCCAATAAATACAGCTTATTGCACTTTCTCCAGCATGAAAATATTTTCTATTGAATAAATATCCCTCAATAAATTTTTTATTACATAGTCCTAAAGATTTCCAATATTTTATGGGAGAAAAAAGAATATAACAATCATTCTCTTTTGTTAAATAATAATTCCAAGCACTCCAAATAAATTGATTAGATATATCCCTCGCAGTTGAAATATTTGAATTTTGCAAATTTCTTAAATCTTTTTTCATTTCTTCAAATATAAAATTTCCTTTGTTTGTTTTATTCTTTAATTTTTC
>CAZHMB010000009.1:0-23319 GCA_964533515.1 Candidatus Woesearchaeota archaeon
AAAGTAAATTTACAACAGAGCCTCAATAAACTTTAAAAACCTAAAAAATCAATTTTATCTATGGAATCAAAAAATTCAAAAAAAGAACAATCAACACTTGTTTTTATAAAACCCGATGGCCTTGTGAAAAGCCTTACGGGAAATATTATAACTGCTTTGTCAGCGACGGAACTAAAGATAGTCGCTTCAAAAGTTGTAAAGGTCACAAGAGAATTAGCAGAGAAACATTACAATAAATTAAAAGAAGAGAAAATTGCCAAATTCGGAAAGGAAAAGGGCATGCAAATATTCGAATCAACCCTGGACTATATCCAAGGAAAGTTCCACACCGATCGGATTTTTGCTCTAGTCTACAAAGGAGAAAACGCAATTAAAAAAGTTAGGGCAATTGCTGGCAAGACCAATCCAGAGAAAGCATCTTCTATTTCTATTAGAGGAAAGTACGGAAGAATCCACAGCGAAACACAAGTTTTTGAAAACGTGATGCATTGTTCAGATTCTGAAGAAGCTGCAAAAAAAGAAATAGGTTTATGGTTTAAACCTGAAGAGATTGTTGAGTAATAAAGAAAAAGTTCAAAGGCAAAACAATAATTGCTGTAACTCACCACTTGTCTACTATAAAAGATAGCGATAACATCGTTGTAATAGAACAGGGTAGGATCAAAAAAGAAGGTAAATCCAGAGACCTCCTAAAAGATAATGACACCCTTCTACGAGGCGCCTTAAGAGGATAAAATATTTATAACTCCATCTTTCATGAGGGGAATATAATTCATTTCTCCAAACTTTTTTTATACTTCTATTATAAAAAACTCCTTTATAATTATAAGGCTTCATTAAATAATCCAATTCGGAAATCATCTTTCTCAAAACTATCTACAATTGAGTTAATCTTCCTTTATCTGGATGCAGTTCTTTTTTCTTTAAGATCATCTCTCTCGAAAAGAAACAAACTCTCCCCCAGTTTTATCTGTTAAAACATTTTGATCCGCAACCCCTAACCACTTTTCCAAACATTCTTCTAAAACAAACCTCTTGGCATCACAAACAAAAACACCTGCCAACGCTTTTGCTCGAGAACTATCTCCAACAACATTATGAGAATAAATAAACTTCTGTTCCCTCTTATCCCCAATTCCTTCGCAATATTGCCAAACTTGATATTTTATTCCCATCTTATTCACGCCTCGTCAACAACACCTGCTTCTGTTATAAAGAAAACACATTCTCCATCAGGTAACGAGGGGCTGTCGATTAATTTTCCAACTCTCGAATCTTTTTTTCCTCTTCTTAAATAAATTCTATATGTCGAAGCGTGCCCCACGATATTTCCTCCAATTGCCGTTGTTGGATCCCCAAACATTTGTGCCGGATTTGACATAACTTGATTTGTAACATAAACAGCCAAATTGTGTTGTTCTCCAATCTTCGCAAGCTGATGCATATATTTATTCAACTTCTGTTGCCGATCTGCAAGCTGACCTCTACCAGAATACTCTGCTCTGAAATGAGCCGTTAGAGAATCAACAATAATCAATTTAATCGGCTCCCCAGCTTTAATCAATTCAGTAACTTTCTCTAAAAGCAACATCTGATGATCCGAATTAAAAGCACGAGCAACTAGAATATTTTTCAAAACTTTATCTGGATTTGCCCCAAGTGCCGTCGCAATTTGCTTAATACGCGCCGGCCTAAAAGTCCCTTCAGTATCAATAAAAACGCATTTCCCATTTGCCCCGCCATTTTCTTCAGGCAATTGAACATTCACAGCAAGAGTTGAACCCAATTGAGTTTTCGCAGAACCATAAGCACCAAAAGCTTCGGTTATTGCCCGGGATTCAATTCCTTTTCCTCCAAGCAATTCATCAAAAGCTTTACTTCCTGTTGTTATGTATGTAACGTCCTCTCTTTTTTTTGCATATTCTGCCCCATCTTGAAAACCAAGTTCAAGTAAATCCCTTGCAGCTAAAATTGCTTTTCTTGCGACAGCTGCTCCAACACCTGCAACATCCGCCAAAACTCCCGGAGACATAACTGCCAAACTCATCAAATCAAAAACGCCTGCACTGTCAAGCTTCGCCGCAACAGCAGGCCCAATTCCAGGAAGATCAGTAATCTGCGGTTCGGTCTTCACACTCCCTTTGACCTCTTTGCTCTGCCCAGAAGATTCTTCATTCTCTTCCTCCCCAGAAATTGCTTTTTTAATTTTATCTGAATCTTTTGCTACCATAAAATTTTTTACCTCTTTAACTATATAAAGATTTATGTGATAAAATGTAGATATTGGAATTAAAAAAATAAGTTAACTTCTTCAAGGATAATTATACAAACCTAAAAGAAAAGGCACGACAGATAAAAGCCCGATAAAATAAGAAAAAGATGCTCTGCTTCTAGAAATTTCTCTTTGCTGTCTTTGCAAATCCACTTCAGGATTTTCAGATAAATTTTCATATTCTGCATAGAAGTTTGCACGGTTTTGCAAAAAATTTCCATACACAGACGACAGATTTTCATTTCTAGAATGATTAATTGCCTCAGCAAGAGAAATAGTCCTTAATGATAAATCAGCCAAAGCTCTTTCAACTTGTTCACACCTTTCTAATTTAGAAAAGCTTTGACTATCAAAGTGTACTCCTCTTTCTGCACTTGCGCAAAATAATCCAACTCCAAGCACCAATGAGGAAATACATGCAATCTTTTTTTGTCTATCTTTCATAAATCTTCTCCGATTCCAATCTTTAAAAGTATTTATGTCCTAAGAAATATATCTTAAAACCAACACCAAATCCAATATCAAAAATAAAATAAAAACAATCAAGTCACTTTTCCCTCCAGACTTTATCCAACCTCTAAAAACTCTCGGCAACGGATAAAAAATACTTATTCCCATTATTGTAAAACAATCTGAAAGAATATGAACACCATAGCCTAAAACAAAAGCCCATGCAACTAGATTATTAAATAAAGAAATTATCAAACCAACTACTAAAGCAAAAAACAAACTGTGAAAAACTTTTCTATGTCCTGCAAGATATTGCAAAGGTCTCAATAAAATAAATTTTCCAACTCGCGAATGTTTCGTATCAATATCTGGCAAAAGAGAAGAGAACAGAGCAACAGCAACAAAGATTCCCAAAGAAATCTGCGAAGAAAAATTGTAAAACTGCAAAACTAACAGAACAAAAAATAAAGCTATTGAAAGGTGTGTTCGGAGTAACATTTTCAAATAAAATAAACTAACTTAATAAATCTTTCAAAAATCCCTTACAAACCGGCCAATAATTCATCAACATTAACATCACCAACATTTTGAACAACAAGCTCGGGATTATTGAAATAAGAATTCATCTTAACATAACCTGAAAAATATTTTTCCTCACCCATCAAATTTTCTCTTTGCTCTGCTAGTTTCATTTCATCATCAATGGCAGTCAAACCCAAAGCTTGTAAATTTTCGTGAAAAACAACAACTCTCGTTGATTCGCTACCATCATCTATAACTGCAGACATCAAAGCCCTTTTTTCGGGAACAACTTTTCCATGCTCTCCACATTCTTTCCCAGCTCCATCTGAAGTAGGATTAACTTTCTTTTTACATTCTGGGCAAACTTCAAAAAACTTTACCGGAAAAGTCTGAACAACAAAAGCCCGTGTTTGAACAGAGTCTCCAACATGGAATTCAATTATGGGTTTATCAGAAACTTCCTTTTCGGTTTTAACTTCCCCAACATTCTCATTAGATAACTTCATCTCAGAAAAACTCCCCAAATGAATCTCCCCATCCTTAACACTCGCATTCAATATCTCAATAACACTTCCCTCACCCACTTGACTTTTTTCTATCAACTCGATATGGTTAGTATCCCATAAAACTGCTTTTGTATTCGAAGTATCGTCAGCAATTATAAAATTGCAAACTTTGTTCTCCTGACCGTTTCGTTCAAAAGTCCTAACAGGAAAAATCCTCAAGATTTTTCCAACAAGATTAACTTTTTTCATTCCATGCAATAACTCGTTAATCTTAAATCTCTCATTATCAAAATTAATTCCCAACTCAGCAGCCACAACTTGCGCCGCACCTTCTTCAGAAATCAGCCCCGAAAGTTTCGCCCTCTTCGCCTCAACCTTCCTTTTAATCTCCTCAAGATCTTGACCAGAAGACTGCGCCATTTTCCCCACCATCTTTTCATAATTTGTATTAGCCATAATCAACAAAAAAAATCTAAGTTTATAAGTATTTTGTAACTTTTCTGCAATTAACCAAATGCTCGCCGCATATCTTCAACAGAAACAGAACTCACATTCTCAACCTCTCCAACAGCATTCTCGATAGGCTCTAACTCATTCGCTTCGTCCAAAGAAAACCTTACTTGAATCGACTTCAAACCAAAAGCCACAGGATGCTCTTCAAAACTAACTTTCTCTCCTTTACCTTCCTCAACTTTCTCTTTCACAGAATTTTTTATAACCTCTAAATCCACATCAGGACTCGCCGGCATAATCTTTAATGTTATTAATGCAATTCCCATTTTAATTTCTGGCAAAGAAGACTTTTAAATGTTTTTGCGAATTCACTCCCTCCTCAAGAAAACATTCCCTTGAAAGCATCAACAATAATATCTAAATATCTCCTATTGCTTTTCTCTTCCATATCTTCTCTTTCCTTTTTTTTAGCTTCTTGAATCAACCCCAGCTTATATCTTGCTCTCGCGGCAAAAACAAAAAACACACATAACCCCATAAATATCAACGTTCTCCACCACCAGGCTTCTGGACTTGCAACCAACCAACCAAGACCCTTAACAATTGCCCTCAAGAGACCCATCTGCGCCATAATTAAAGTCAAAGCCAACCCAATAACAGTAGAAACCCCTTCACCAAAAGTAGAGAAGTTTCTAATAATCTCTGAAAACTGAATAAAGAAATAAAACCACAGTATGACAGCTATCAAAAACCCTAAAGAAAAATTATAATCCTCACCAAAAAAAATAACAAAAACTATATTTATTTTTTTGAAAAAAGAATCTGCTGCTGAGACAAATTTATTCTTCAATATAATCTTCTGAATCTCAGGCCCAATAAAATCCCATTTCCCGTACTTTGGATTTTGAATCTCATCCATCGTATTCTCCAGATTATCTAATCTATTCTCAAGATCTTCAGCTTGTTGTTCAAGTTGATTCACATCAACAGGGATATCTACTGCTGAGACATTATTCAAACCAAATGAAAAACTTGACAGTAAAATAAACACAAATAAAAAAATTGCAAATCCTCTTTTCAACATAAAAGATAAGAGATAAAGAAGTTTATAAAATTAATTAATCTCTTGGATGGAATCTGTCATTGATTCTATCAATCCAACCGACATAAAAGTCTGGCTTTAAACCAAGCCCATCATCGAGACCAACTTCTTCACCGCAACATTCCGCGCCAGGATTTTCACGATGAGCCCTATCCCATAATGCTCTTGGAATTTGGAAGACTGCCGTCGCATCCCCATAATTTAAACTAGCCTTGCCTGTATCTGGAATCCCCGAGGGATTTTGATACATTCCATGCCGATATTTAATTCTCCGCCCCTTCAAGATCTCTTGGCTGCCATGTAAAAGAACTCTGAGGATCGTGACCACACAAGTGGCCGTTACTAGCTAGCTTGGGCAACAATTCCCTTCGACACCTATGTAAAAGCGTAGCATGTTTATCATCTGACACAATATATCTTTGATATTCTTTACTTGACATATTCTATTTTTTTCTAGCCAATTTATTTTTATAATGAACTCCCCTCTCAATTAAACCGGCAACTGCACCACAAAAAGCACCCGTACTACCTTCAGTTCTTCCCCCGGTAATATTTTCAGAAATAAACTCATGACTTCCTCTTAACTTGTCTTGAAGCCAATAAAAAGTATCTACATTTCCATCATAATTAGCTAAAGTATCAACCATATCAAGACCCATTGCCCCCGTAACTCCCACTCTGGCTATATCTCTTAATACCGGAGCCTTATCGAACACCTCATCAACACAGCCAACAGCATAACGTCCTGAAACTAGCGGAGCAACCAAATCCACCATTGTTGCCAAACCATCTGCGCCAAGATGATCCTCTACTAAACGAGCACCTACCTTCAAACCCCCATATAACAAACCAGTATTCACTACAGATTTAACAAAAGGCTTCCTATAAAAGTCCCTCATTTTCTTAAATGGATTTACCATAAAATGCTTAGAGCTCCAAGGTATTTAAATCTTTCTATATGTTACTACTATAAAGTTAAATATAGGGATACCCAAGAAAACTAAAAACTAAAAAAAAGAAAATTCCTCTTAAAAATAAAGAGGAAAATAAAAGATTAACCTCTTTTGGCCTCAAATTTATCTGCAACATCAGCAAGATTGTCTATAGCTGCTTGTACCTTGGTAGCACCTTTCTTTGTTTTCGCTTCATAAGAATTTGCTTCCATCATCATCCTTCTATTAGCTAAGAAATTATGCAAAGGAGTTAATCCAAGATTAACAGCAACAAATGCTAGAAATGCGGCACCCAAAGCAGCGTAAACAGCCCCGGTCCCAAACCAGACAAACCATTGAGTAATTTCAACAAAACCGCCACTGATTATCCCAACATTGGCTGCAATCACTGCAAGAAAAAACGCAGATAACCAAGCAATCCATTTGTTAAAGCTAGAAAAGGTCTGTATTATATCCCCAAATGTCACAAAAATAAGTGCCCAAATAGCAATAGTAACAACATATGCTGCAATATTACTATTAGTCATCGATATTATATCTGGAGAAACTTCACCTATGATTACTTGAAATAAAAATCCGAATATATAGATTATAAATTCCTTTATATCGGTCACCAATTCTCCGGGGGAATATGCGCTAATCAAAGGTACAATCGAAAGAGCTAATGCACCTAAAGAAATTAATTTTTTATTCATACATCCAAAACCCCCTTTCAGACTTTTTTTAATCACCATCTTAATCTCCCAACGTTTTTCTCTTTTTTAAACATTTCTCTTCAACAGCACTAGAATCCTAACGCCTTCTTCCATGTCTTTTATCTCCAAGATTTCTAATAAAAGCATAGATTATACCAATTACTAATGCGATACCAAGAACTTCCACAGAAGATGCAAAATCATAGATATCGTAAACCAAATAAGAAATATCAAATCCCCCTACAAAGTCTCTAAGTCTAAAAGGATCAAAAAGATACCTAATAACCCCCCAAATTGCTAAAATGAAAAGGATGGCTGCGGGAGTTCTTCCCATATTACTCTCGAGAGCTTTATAAAAAGAAACAGCTAGTATAACCATGACCACAAATAACATTAATAAAAGAAAACGAAAAGCAACATCCCCAAAAAAACTCATCATCCATCCGCTTCTAACTGCCGCCGAGGCTGAAAAGAAAGCAATCACCAAGGCCATAACAACCAAGACCCCATTATTTTCAACCACTGTTTTATCTGCATCCCAAGGAAACATTGATTTTTCCTTCTTCGAAAAGAATCTTCCGAGAGCAATATAAACAAGAGCGAAAATCAAAACAAAAACACCTATGAAAATAAATGTTGGATTATCTAAAAAACTTTCAACATCCCAACCCCCATAACCCCAACTTGGATAATTATACGCCATTACAAATTGCAAAGCTAACAAAATCCCCAACAAAAAAACAATTCCCCTTTTTCCTAACATATTTAAAACAAAAAAACAAACTATATAAAGATTTTTATAACCTACTTTCTTTCACGATTCATGCCCTTAACAAAAGAACAAGAACAACAAGTAAGACAGCAATTAATAGCACAAATCAATTCTACGTTCCCTGAAGAGAAGAAAGCGCAAGCAATTGAACAAGTAAATAATATGTCAAACGAGCAACTTGAAAAAATTCTCACCCAAAGCCAGGCACAACAGCAAAAAGAATCTTCTGAAGGCCAACAATGCATTTTCTGCTCGATAGTCCAAGGAAAAATTCCAACATACAAAATTGCAGAAGATGAAAACGCAATTGCAACTTTAGAAATAAACCCCATAGAAAAAGGCCATGTCTTGATAATTCCAAAGGAACATATCGAAACTCCTGAAAAACTTCCTGAAAAAACTGAAAGTTTAACAAAAATTGTAACGCAAAAAATGCAAGACGTCCTTAAACCTAAAAAAATTCAACTTGCTACAACGAACATAACAGGCCATGAACTAATAAATCTTGTCCCAAACTACGGCAATGAAGAAATAAATTTATCTTCAGCATCAAGAAATAAAGCTGAAGAATCTGAATTAAAAGAACTACAAAAAAAACTAGCAATCAATCTTCAAGAGGAAAAACCAAAAAAAGAAACCAAAGAAACTTCTTGCCCTTTCTGCCAAATAATTCAGAAGCAAATTCCAAGTTACCAAATAGATGAAAACAAATCTTCAGTCGCGGTTCTAGAAATAAATCCGATTTCAAGAGGCCACACAATTATAATTCCAAAAGAACATCTTTCAAACAGCAAAGATATGCCTTCACAAGCTTTCACTCTCGGTAAAAAAATAGCAAAAAAACTTCAAAGTAAATTCAAACCAAAAAATGTTTTAGTTTCATCGGGGAATATTCAAGGACATGAAATTCTAAACATCCTTCCAATTTATGATAATGAAACTTTAGAAACTAAAAGACAAAAGTCTGATGAAAAAGAATTGCAAAAACTTCAAAAGATGTTGAAGAAAAAACCTTCAACAAAAAAATCTCCGGCAAAGAAAACTCTGAAGAAAAGACCAAACAGTATAACTATTCCTAGAAGAATTCCTTAAACAAACATCCCCAACATTAATTCAGTTCTAAAAAGCCAAATAGAAACTAGTATCAGATAACTAATTAAAAAAACAGGTATATAAGGAATTCCCTGTCTCACTTCAATCTTTTTCCCCTTCAATTTATTTCTCAACATTTTTATCTCTTCTTCAGACAAACCTTCCCAATCCGCTTTCAAAGTTTTACTCTTACCAATTTTAACATCTTTATACAACCAATCACCAATTGTCAAATCCTCAACTTTTATTTTCCAAATCATGCAAACTTCGTCAACAGACTTTGCAAAAATTATCAGATAATAAAAAACAAAAACTAAAATCCCTAAGTAAACAAGAACATTCATCCCAAAGATAAAACCCCATATAACAAAAATCAAAGCAAAGCCCAAACTTAAAATTCCTTTCCAAAGATGCTTTCTAATCCCACATTTAAAATCTTTAACAAATTTTTTCCAGTTTCTTCCTGCGAGAACAAAACTCCAAACCAAACCATAAGCAGCCCCAACAAATAAGAATAAAATTAAAAACCAAACATAAATCTTCAAATTAACAATAAAACTTTCACTCATTCCGAGAACCACCCCAAGAGCCATCAATAATTTCGCGTCTCCCCCAGCGAAGACTCTTCCATAATAAAATAAATTTCCAACGACAAAAAAGATGGCAAAACCAATTAATCCCTGATAAAAAAAGTTCCAGCTAACAGAATCAGAGAATAAACTATAAAAAAATCTAAAACCCAATACAAAAATAACCAAACTAAAACTTACCCAATTCATAACTTCTCTTTTCTTCAAATCCTGAAAACTCGCTATTGCTAACCAAATTCCCGTCAATGCAATTAAAAAAATTATCTCTATCATCTCTTTTCTTATTTTAACAAAAAAACAATTTTTATAAACCTTCCTTAACTCATATTTACATGGAAAAAAAGAAGAAAGGTGAGAAAAAACAAAATAAAAAATTAGATCTTTCAAAACAGATCCCCCTGAAAAAATATGTCCTTTGGGCTATCGCGATTCTTCTCGTAGCAATTTCTTTCTTTCTGATAAAACCTTTTGTAATTCCTTTAATATCTGCTTTTGTTTTGGCTTACTTAACTCTCCCACTATACAAATTCTTCAATAGAAAGATTTCTCCAGTTTGGTCCGCCCTAGCATGTATTCTTCTTGTAATTTTAATTATCCTTTTACCCCTGGGAGGAATAATTGCAGGCATAACTACTCAGGCAGCAGATTTCATCCAAGGTCAAAACTTCGCTAATCTAAAAGGAATCTCTCAAACCCCCATAATCCAAAGACTTCATTTGGACCTTGAACAAGTAACACAACAAGGAACGAACCTCTTAATTAATCTTTTAACACAAACCGCAAAAAAGCTCCCTTCCATTATACTTTCATTGTTCATTATCTTAATCGGTATGTATTACATTCTGATTAACTGGAAATATCTTTCAGAAAATCTTAAAAAATACCTGCCATTTAAAGATAAAGAAAAAGTTTCAGGAGATATTTCTTCAGCAACAAAACAGATCATTTATGGGAGTCTACTAGTTTCGCTTATCGGTTTTATTATTTCATGGTTGGGATTTACACTCCTCGGCATCGGCCACGCCCTTTTCTACTCAGCAATAATTGCAATCTTCCTTTTCCTACCTCTTCTCGGACCAGTCTTACTTTGGGTGCCTCTTGCGATATACTATTTTCTAATCGGACAATATGGAATTGCTATCGGTGTCACAATCCTTGGACTAATTATCTCAAATATCGTTGACAACCTAATAAGAATGAAAATTCTTGGAGCTAAAACAAACATAAATCCCTTAATCATGCTAGTCGGTATCCTTGGAGGCGTTGCAACTTTCGGAATCTTCGGATTCATAATCGGCCCATTAATACTCATTTATACTATAAAACTAATCCAAGAGATAATTAATTAAGAACTTATTTATTCTTTGTGCCATCAATAACTGAACTTCTAAATCTTCCACCTTTTTTATAGGGATATTTCTTATTCTCCTTCTGCTTAACCTTCCTTTTGTTTCTCCTCTCAGAATCTGCACGTGCCATTTTATATAATTGTCTCAGTATAACAAATTAATTAGAATTTAAATATCTTTTGGAAATTAAGCAGAAACAGTCTTACAACAAACATCATTAGCATTGGGTTTATTGCCGGTACAGAGAGCATCTGCATCTATAGATTTT
The DNA here is from genome assembly GCA_964533515.1 of Candidatus Woesearchaeota archaeon. Classification (GTDB taxonomy): domain Archaea; phylum Nanobdellota; class Nanobdellia; order Pacearchaeales; family GW2011-AR1; genus CAZHMB01. The sequence goes on from CAZHMB010000009.1 coordinate 11,025, forward strand.
CCATCACTAGTACAATCTGTTCTTAATGCCCATGCATATGTAACCACTTGATTAACATCGGCCGGACCACATGAGCTAGACTTTATCTTTGTTTGATCTACGAGGTCTTCATAATAAACTTTCTGTCCTTCTTCCCGGCAAGTCCCCTTTGCAGTTGGCTCATCAGCTTTTTTCAATAACACCTCACAACTATTAACATTTGTTGAGCTTGATTTTCCATCTGCAACTTTAACAGTATCTGCCCTAAAAGAACCCAAATCAGCAATAGATTTCTCTAAGCAAAAAGTTGTTGCATCTTTTTGACAGGTTGATTTAACATCAAACCCTAACTCCTCGTCAACATTTTGCCTAGCTATCTCATGAACATAATTACAATTCGCATAGACTTTTCCTCCGTCAACAACCTCCATTTCCCTATATTCACAAAAACTAACTGAACTATCTAAGAAACCATAATTTCTACAAGCTGAAATAGCTAAAGACAAATCCTTAGGAATATATTGTCCAGTATCGTCTGCGCCTTGATAAAATTGCCATACAAAATAAGCAACAACTGCAAGAATAATAACCGCGATAATTGCATACAGGGTCTGGTTTTGCATTGCCTGCCCCTTCCCAGTCATCCTCTTTCTTTTTAACATCTTAATTAAATTAATTAAAACCCCTTTATAAACTTTTTTATAATCTCAATTTAAAAATAAAGAACTCCCGGCATCTTCTTCAACAGGAAAATAATTGGGATCATCCTCAGGAATAAAACTAAAACTTATTTTTTCAAAGTTTCCATCTACAAAAAATTCTTTTTTACTAATCAAAGTCACAATAAACCTTTCATCCAAATCTGAAACCATCTGAACACCAACTTCAAAATTTTTCAAATCTTCCCCATAACAACTCTTTGTCTCTTCAACAGATTTTCCGATACATTTCTCTTTTGTTTCATAAATTTTCTGAAAACTCTCCAAACCCAAATTCCTCAAATTAAATTCATTAGTCAATATTGAATTATAAGTTGCTTTAATTTTTTCTTTACTAATCTCAAAAAGCATCCTAGTCTCAAATAAAAAATTATCTCCATCAAAAGAAATCTCAAAGTCTTCGACAGCTTTTCCCATATCCTTTTTAAAATTCTTTCTAAAACTCTTCTCCATATTTAAATTCAGATTTTTAGATAACTCTCCAAAAACCACTCCCTGGTTACTCAACACCCCGTATTTTCCTTCGGCAGCAATTTCTTTATAACTTTTAATAATCGCCCCTTCACCTTCTTGAGAGATATAAAAGCTCTCTAAATTTTCTCCATATATCAGTTCATCAACAAAGTTTTGCTTTGAAACTTGAAGTTTAACTTTCCCAGTAGAACTTGCAAATAACCACAAACTTGAGGAAGTCAATGCTAAAATAAGAAACACCATTATAGTAATCGCAATCGGTGTGCTTGCTTTTCTATTTCGTTTTATTTTTTGAAGATTCATTAATACTTCTCCAAACACATTACGACAAATTTATTTGATTCTATATAAACAGAAATTAATTGCCCTTTCTCCAAACTACACTGAACAGCATGCAAACTTGAAACTCCCACCCCGTCATAAAACTGATATTTCCCATACTTTAAAACCTCTGTTCGAATTGTCTCTTTCTTTGCATCCGCTTTATCCCAAATATCTTCATCGGGAGCATAAATCCTAAACCAAGTTTTTTTGTATCTTTCACCTCTCCCAGCCTCAAAATTTTCATCCATAAATTTTTCTACAGTAGTTATAAAAAGCTCAAATTTATCCTTTTCAATCTCTTCAGAATAAATCAAATCTTTAACTTGCATCTCTCGACCTTCAAATTCAACCGGGCTGTTCAAAAAAATAAACAACTGTCTCTGAGCATATGTTATCTCAGAAACTTCGGCGGTAGTTATTTCATTAAACCCCCCATCTCTTCCAAAAGAAACCCATTTCGTTACTTGAGCTTTTCCGGCCAAGGCCCCCGCACCAGCGATATACAAAAGCATTACAAAAAAAATGATGAACATCGCAGGGAACCAAGTTAACGTAGCAGGTATCTGAGACTTCCTACTTCCCATAAGAATTTGTTTTTTTGTTTTTTCCATTTTAATTTTCTAATGTTGTTTTTTTACCTCTTTGATTTGAAGCAGTCATTATTTCCAAAACCCCAATAAGAATTTCCGTTCCATCATCCCCGTAATTATAATACAAAACGCTTTCATTTCTATAAGTACATTTCGCACCCCCTTCATATTCTATTCCCTTCGTATCTCCTTCCTCTAATTGCATTAAACATGCATCCCTCACAGCACCCGCTCCAGTTTTCGCAATCTCTTTTTTATTTTCACCAGAATCATAAAAATTTATTTCAAAATACCAAATATCTTGACTAGTTTCAAAAATCTCTTTTTTAATACTGCACCTATCAAAGATATCTAAACTAGAACTTGCTCGAACCTCTTCAATCAAAAAACCTTGGGAAGTTAGACAACTAGCTAGTTCCCCGTATAAAATTTTGCTTTCTACTTGGCGAGCATCTGTCTCTGCTGAAAAAAATATTAAAACTCCGGCGACGATTCCCACTCCAACAATTATTAAAACTAAAAACCACCATATGGAAAGAAGTCTCCCCCCCCCTCGTTTATCTAAAAATAATCGTTTAAGATTTTTCATTTATAATTATCACCAATTTATTTTCTGTACCAATATAAGAACTAACATTATAATCTGTAAAATATCTAAAACTAAATCCTCTTTCAGAAAGTTTAACTCTCACCCTATTTTCAGCTTCATTAATAAGAATAATATTTTTTTTATCTATTTCATTTTCCTCTGCCTTTTCCATCCCTTTAGAAAAATCAATCTCAAAATGCATACCTGGTTCTGCTTTATCTATTATCAAAGCAATCTCTTTGGCATAAGCTTCTTCATATACAAATGCGGCATTACTAGAACTCCAAACCCACAGAAATAAAATAGAAAAAAACGCCAAGTTCAAAACTATAAAAATCAAATCTCCATAACCCGAATCTGTTTGAGCTTTTTTATTCCCAAATAAAAACTCACCTCTTTTTTGTCTTGCCATCTAAATAGACAAAGAAACAACAATTATAAATTTAACTAAAAGAATCAACTACTCTCAATACTCTCGAGACTAGTTATTCCCCTATTCTCAAATTCTTCAACAGAATATTCTAAAATAAAAAGAGAACTATAAAACTCTCCATCCTCTTCACTAAAGTTTGGAATTTCTTCTTGAATTTTATCTCCAATACTTCCTCCGCCTATAAATCCTGCAATACCTCCAGCAACAATTCCAAATCCTGTTCCAACCACCGGAACAACACTTCCTAAAGCTGCTCCAGCAATAGCTCCTCCTGTCGCTCCTGTAAACCAACCTATTCTTGAATTATCATGCTCAACAAAAACAACTGCATGAACTTTACTTAAATTCATAGAAGCTGTTTCTTCAGAAAGACCCCTCCTAGTAGTTGGTGCGCTTAACAAAACTCTCTCGCTTTCAGGATCAGCATTAATCAAATATTCCCAATAAGAAAGTTTATCCTCTCCAGGAGGTCGATGCAACAAAAGATATTGCGCCATATCCCAAAACTTACTCAATTTTCTTGTTTCTACATTGTCCTCAAGCATTATCTGAGAACACACAACTCCTTTGTTGGTGTCTATTAAAGTCTTCGAAGGGAAAATTTTAACTCTCCCCTGACCCATCATCTGAAAACATTCAGCCATTTCATTTGAAAATAACTTCATAATGTCCTGTTTTTGCTTTACTAAATCTTTACTAACAATTACAGGATCAAACTCTGCTGACCCCCACCGACCATTACAATTTCCAACATCATTTTTATTCGTGGTTATACAAATATTTCTTGTTTTACATTTTAAAGGAACCAAATCTTTTCCCGAACTATACCATTTATCCCAAGCCGCTCCTCGAAGAACGACGCTTTGATAACAAACTTCCCTATCAACCATCCCGGTCCAACTTAATTGTTGATATAAAAACCAAATCGCAATTCCCAAACCAATAACCGCCAAAATGATTATAACAACCATCTCAACAGGCATAGCCGAAGCTTTCTTATTCCCTTTTCTAAACTTAAAAAAATTATTTTTTTTCATCAAAACGAAGTTAAACTTTTAATTCCAAAATATATTGCGGCAGCCAAAGCAAAGAGAACTATCAACCACAAAAGCCCATCAGTCAACTTATCTGAAAACACTGACTGGGCTTTCTTGCTCGAATACAAAACTCCTCTTTTTTTCATATCTAAAACAGATTTAAGACATTAATAAATATTTCCTACCACAACAATAAACCTTTTATACCCAATAAATCTCAGAATTTCATGAGAAATGGATTAGTAAGAAGTTTAGCAGTTCCTGTTTTAGCAGGAGTGGTAGCTTGTGCAGGATTGACTGGCTGTCCAAGTAAAGATGAAAAACTTGCAAGCATCGAAGATAGGAAAGAAGCCCTCCAAGAAGAAATCGCAAAGTTGAATGAGAAACAAACCGCTCTAGAAACGCAAGATGAAAGGCAACTGATTTACTCTAAAAAAGATTTATACGGCTCGTGGCTAGCAGAACAAGGGAACATGCATGCCATATATACCTTTACTCCCGAGCTCTATATCTCAGGCAACACCGGATTTACAATAGGCGATATAGATTACTCAAGAAGAGGGCCAAAAACATTTCAGTTATCCTTTTCTTCTCACGCCAATAGACATTATGAACTAGGGGTGGTTTTCTCCAATAATACAACAATCGTAATGTCCTCCAAAAAACGAGAAAGAGTCCTGAGAAAATTTTCTGACAATCACACCATAACAAACAAATTTTTAAGGTCTTTTATAAAAGAAGGTTTTTGTGTACAATTTGATGGAACTCCAAACGAAATACGTCCAGAAATGATGGAGTTATATTTTAACGATTATCGCGCATTTCTAGAGGAAAGAAAAAAATAAGAATTACACCAGGACCCCCATCTGCAATTTTATAAGATATTCTTTCCCACTATTATCTTCAATAATCTCTTTTTGGGTCTTACCTTCCCCCTGAAAAATCTCCATCTCACCACCAAAAGAAAAAATATTCGCCGGGCATGGAGAACCATAAACAACCTCCCCCTGATATTTTGCTTCACATATGAAAAACCGCCAATCTTTTTCTATTCCCTCAGAAACAAAAAATTTGACGATTAAATCCTTTAAAGAAATTTCAAGCTCATTTTTTGAATCAAGAGAATCCGAATTTATATAATCTTCAGAATTTTCTAAGATTGATTTTCCAGAATTATCCCTGAACTCAAGAAGATTCTCCAATACGCTTTCAGCAAGAATCTCTTGGGGAGTTTTTATCAACAAAGTTTCTCCTTCTTTTTCTACAAATATTTCAGAAATATCTATTAACAAACATTCTCCTACGGGGTGTTCTCTTGGAGTTCTATCATTTCCCAAATAACAGACAGAATCAACCTCGACCAAAGAAGTTTCACACACGCCGATAAGCCCACAATCCTCTTCCAATTTTAATTTATCAAAATTAAGTTTTACTTTATCTGGTTTACAAATACACAAATTACCCCCGAAAGAAGTTAAAACCCAATCATTCGGACCCTCGATTAAAACTTTTCTAGTCACTCCTTCTTCCAAATGTTCAACAGCATAAATAATTTTATCTAACTGTACTCTTGCCTGTTGCAAATCTGTCTTTCTTTCAAAAGTTCCGTAAAGCTTTGCCCCAAGAATTGACAACATAATTATGCAGGCAATGGCAACTACGACACCAATAAGAAATTGAACGCTAAAAGTTCCGCTTCCTCTTTTACCTTTCTTCAACATCCCCAAAGAAGAATTAACATATTAATAAATGTTTTCTCCACCACAATAAACCTTTTATATTGATAAATCTTTAAATTTGGATGAGATCCATGCTCAAAAAAGGCCTAACCGGCTTAACAGGAATTCTTCTTTCAGCTATTGCTATTTCTACACCAAATCAAAGTATTGCTGAACACATTGACTTGAGAGACGCCCAATCAAACAAACCCACATATACAAAAACAGAAAGAGTGAAAATGCGCGACGAATTCGGCCCAAGAAAATCAGTGAAATTAGAAACAAAAGTAAAGGTCGAGGAGGGAGGAAATAGATTGGTTCTCACTGTATCCACAGAGAACTACGATAAAAAAAATTGGGGCGGTAAAGAAAGACTTCTCCCAAAAAATGAAAGATATACTCCAATTGAAGATGGCCATTGTGAAGTGTTTGTTTTATATCCTCCAGAAGTAAAAATCTCAAAAATAAAACAATATGCTTGGCTATCGACTGGCGGCCGCAAATGGGTTGAAGTGAAGCCCCTTGAGGAATCCCCCAATGCCCAAAGAGCTATGAAGTTTGGAGAAGCCGTTAAAGAAAAAATTCTTGACCTGGGAGACGTGCAAATTCCAGGGACAGATATAGAGCTTGAAGTGGCATCTCGTTTATTAGACAAATTTGTTGCGAGATCTGAAAAAAAATCTGATGAAGAAATTAAAGAAAGATTTGAGAGAATCGCAAGGGACTATAGTTTCATGCCCATACCCCTCTTTCCTCCAAACAAAACTTTTGGATATCAGGTAACGGCAAGAATGATCTTCATTTCCTTGGATACCTCTAACACAACCAACGAAGTACCAATCTATCTCTGGTCAAAATTTGCACTCGGAGAACCGGGAAATTCCTCCTCTGGGGAAAGAGCCAATCAAGAAGGAAGTTCAGACCCAACTTTGTGGGAATTTACTTTAGGAAACTCTAAAATCCCTGAATCAAGAGAATTAGAAATACGAAAACAACTTCAAGGAACATGGGGATTCGATTCGGGCCCAAGTAAATATGATAAGGGCATCTGCATTGGATTTGATGAGAAATATTGCTACGACCAAGAAGATGGCCGGAAGACACCTTATTCAATAGGAATCAAAGGAGGTTCCTTAGGTCTCCGTCTTGAAGGTGAGGGTTTCTTTATCTTGGGGTTTGACGGGGAAGATAGATTAAGACTAAGTGAATCAAAGACTACAAAAGAAAAAGATGCCCTTCAATTAAAAAGAATCTCTAATGAAATTCCGCAGGAAGAAATAATCTCTCCAGAAGTAGAACTAACAAGGAAAAGAATGCAGCAATTCGGAATTGGAGCCTCTGTTTATGATGCCCTTCATGGCGGCCGTTCAGCACAAAGTGTGCAAGAATTATTAAAACCCTGTAGATCTCTTAAAGGAAGCCCTTACATCCCCCCCTCCGCTACAGAAGACGCATGGGGAACTCCAATAAAATATTCTGGAAATGCAAAAGATTTCGGACTAAGATCTGCTGGTCCAGATAAGACCTTCGAGACTGAGGACGACATAACAAGGTAATCCTGAAGAATAATTCTAAGATTCTAGAGAATTATTTCAATTTACAAGAATCCCTTAATGTTTCAGATAAACTATCTCTTAAATTATCTGAGTCTGCACTGCGAGCAAGATCCCATTGTGAACAATCCAAAACCGCCCAATCATCTTCTCCAGATTGATCTTCCTTTCCCTTCTCTATAAGCCAATTCTCCTTATAATCATTAACAGTTATTCTATAATTTGACGCCGTACTAATAACATTTCCCCTAGTTTTATCCCAATCAAAATCCAAATTCATCACATAAAAAACACTTCCAAGTTTTGCCGTAAAGACTTCTTTTTTAAAATCTTCATCAGAAATAATCTTCCCGTCTTCATACTCTGTCGGAAGTCTCTGTCCGATTTCAACCTTCAATCTCTTGATAACTTTATTATCTATCTCTGTGCTTGCATCTTTAAAATTCCAGGCAACCAATTCTAAAATCTCATCCCCTTTTATTGGACCCCAAGTAGAAGATCTAGAAAAAGCCTGCTCACTATTCCCCGAAAATATTTTCTCTTGTTTGTTAGTCTTTAAAAGATAACAAAATCTTTCGTCCGAATCAACAGAAATTCTTAACATTCTCATTGTATAATCTAGAAGAACTAAAGGATTTGCACCATAATCAAACAATTCCACAGGGGTATCCAAAATAATTTTAAAATCTTTTATTTCGAGTGTTCCTTCTTTTAGATTTTCATAATTTTTAACAACATAACATTCTTTTCCGGCAGAGCAATCAATTCTACCTATAGAAATCTCTTCACTTCCCCCGCTAGATTTACAAATTCCTTCATGCAATTCACAACTCTCTTCACATTGTTCTTGCACTGTCTCCAGAACAGCCAAATCACTTTTACATATCAAAACACTCCCAGGAATTTTATAAGACCCATTCAATTGGTGCAATAAGTTTTGCCCGGGCAAATCTTCCTCAAAAGTTTCTCCAGAGAGATATTTATCTTCAACAACAAAATAACGCCCATCAACTCTAGCAATAACCTCACTACCAACACGCCCTTCTTTTATTTTTATAACCTCTTCATCACCAATCCAATACAAACTTGTTTCATCGTACATATTCTTATCATGCCTCTCTTCTTGTTTTCCCTTAAAAAAATAAATATGATTTTTCTTTGTCCAAAAAAATCTTCCTTCATTGGGACCAACAATTGCTACAATATTGGGACACAAATTCATTATTTGTTCGTCAGATAAATCTGTTAGGTCAATAGTAGTAATGTTTGGAGAAATATAATCCGGAATTGCCTTTAACCATTTATTTATATCCCCCTCAAAAACAAACCAAGAAATGAACAAAGCCAAAACTAAAATTCCAATAATCCATGCAATAGATTTATTTTGTATTGCTTGTGCCTTCTTAAATTTAAAATATTGAATTTTTCTTAATTTCATTTTAATATTTCAGAAGAACCCCAATAAATTTCCCAAACCTAAAAAAATTTTTCAAAAATCCCGCCCCCCCTTCAAGTTTTGGTACTATTATCAAAGCAATTCCCAATAAGATAACCGCAGCAGCAATAATTATTATAATCGTCTTTATAGAAATTTCTACTTCGGCATCAGCCTTTTTGCAATCTAAAATCCGAAACCTCTTTTTCATTCTAAATTAATATAAAGAAAAGCATTAATAAATCTAACTAAATAGCATACTGTAGCACAATAATTTTTATAAACCCTCTTAAATAATAAATAAAATGGACAAAAGACCAAGGTATGTTCTTGCATGTGGATTGGTTGCTTTCACAGCGTTGTTGGCGACGAGTTGTTCAAACGGACATTCAATTGAAGAAAGATTAAAAGGAACTTGGAAAACCGAAATGGACGGAGAAATTGCATACGCTGTATTTGATAAAGAGAAAAAACTTATCCTTAGAGATACAGAAGAATGGGGAGGAAATTGGCAAGTGGTTTATGATTACTCCGTGTTAAAAACAAACGGGAGTTATATTTTAAATTTAACAGAAACTTTTGGAAGAAATGAACAATTAATAGAAACAGAGATAGATTTCCACGGAAAAGACGAATTTCACTTAAAAGAAACTAGAACTCCTGACAAATCTTCCAAGCGAAAAAATAAAGTTATTAAATATTCAAGGGTAGGAAAGTAACTTTAAAATATAAAATTTCCTCTCAACCCAGACCGCCCAACACCACACTCGCTAATCCAAACAAAACAACGCTTGCTAACAGGGCCGTTACAAAATAAAACAACATTCCAATTTTAAGATTTTTCCCAATGTCGCTTGTTCTTGTTAATTGATCCTCTCCATTATCAATAGTCACTAAACTTGAAGTTAAAATAAAAACAATTTGAACCAAATAAATTCCTATAGCTAATTGTAAAAAATATGGGGGAATCATTTGCTGGGCTTTGAAAATTTCTAAAAGGCCCCCAACATTTCCTGCTCCTTCTGCACTCGACATAAGAACATCCAATTTTAATAATATCGCAGTAATCATTGCTGCAAGACCAACAACAATTCCAGACAATAAAGGAGCAAGGAAAGTCATGTTACTTTTCATATCTGAAACCACTTCAGCAAGCATATCCTTCAAGCGGTCAGTAATTTTTCTAATATTTTTTACATATTGCGAAATACTCATCAAACTCATAGCAGCAATTTTCAAACCTTTCTTACTTGATTCTATCAAAATTCTCATGCTCGTCGCTATCAAATCGCTTGGATAATAATTTATAGCCCCCCTTGAACTATCAAAAATAGCTCTTTCAACAGACATTCCTAACTGCCGGATATTGTAATTAATTCTTCTAAAAAGATCTGCTGTTTTCAGCCCCTGCGAAGATTCGCCAACTTTAGAAAACACAAGTTCGGGAGGGGTTCCATTTCCGATTCTGCTCCCCAATTGAAATAAAGAATTATTAAACTCGCTTTCAAGTTGACGAGTATTATCCCTTTCTTTAATTAAAAGTTTTGTTTTTGATTTGTATGCTATCGAGAAAAACAAAGCGATAGATAACGGAATAAACATCCCCATTATTAAAGCCCCGATTCCATAAGGACCACCAATCACTTTCCCAGAAAAAGAATCAATAATAAACCCGAAAATACTTTCCCCCCCTAAAAATCCAATTCCAAGTTCGGCAAAGGTATAATCTTGTTGTAACCCCAACCATCCTGGAATAGGTGTATAACCAAAAATTAAAGGTAAAACCCCAATTAGAAAAAATGGAAAACAAATCAACGCAGCTTTCAAATAAGGCTTCTTACTTTTATATTTCCCATAATACCTATTCCTTTCCAACAAACTCGTTTCACCATAACCTCCCGGCCTCATCAACAAAAATTTTGTCATTAGAAAAAAAGCTAGAAAAGGAATTATTAGATTATATAAAACAAAAACATGCGAAGCTTGGAGATGTTCGCCAATCATTGCAGAAGCAAGAGGCAATAATGCCAAACCAAGAACAGGTAATGTTGTCCCAAGCATATATGTATTTTGCAAGGGACTTTTAACTTCATGAACAAACTTCAACATATGATCATAAACCCCATCAAGAACAACTTGAAGCGCCTTCTCAAGTGTTGCAATTCTTCTAACTTCATTTGGCTCAAACAAACTACTTTCAATCAAATGAAAACTTTCGATAAATTCTGGAGAATAATCTTTCCATATTGACAAGTAATTATCTAAACTATTTTTGATGCTTGAAAATCCCCCAACTTCAACATCATAAAAAACCTTTTTCAAATCCAACGACAAGGGCTCTTGTAAATGCTCGGCAGCGAATGCAACTGCTTTTTCCAAATTCGGAGTGTGTCTCATATAAACAACAATATAAAGTATCGCAGGAACCATCTGACTGCTCGCCTTCAGCCTCCATTTATTTGCAAGTCTCTGGGGAATTCCCTGAACATAATAAAATAAAAATATTGAAAATATCAAAGACAAAACAAAAAACGCAAGTGGAAAATTATCTATTGTTCCTCCACGAATTAACATAATAGAAAATGAAATTATTAAACTTAGAAGAAAAATCATGAAGAAACCCATAACACTTAGAGTAAGCGATTGCCAAGCTTCAATATTCAAATGTGCTATCTCTAAAAATTTAGAAACTTTCTTTTCCTCCTTTTCTGAAATTTTCATCTTTATAATATTCCCCAAGCTGTGACACCATTTTTCATATCTAGAAAATTGAGGGGCCATCTCATCTTTAAATTTGGTATAACTTCCACTATAGTTTTGAGTATTCTCTACGTCATTTGAAGAAACATTTATCTTACCCTCAATTTTCCCACCATATTTTTTCAAAATATCTTTTACATCTGGCCTTTTATTTGGATTCATTTTTTCCTCCCTTTAATTTCATCTTCCAACCATTTCTTCCACTTAGGGAAAACATATTTTTTCAAAGGCAATGCCTCCGCAGACTCTTTTCTAACTTTTTCTGAAATCTTATGGAAATAATCATTTGACAAGACATTAAAATCTGCCTCAAGAATTTCGGGCATTTTATCTTTTTCAGCAACATCAACTAACTCTTGTTTCATCTCCGCCCTCAATAAGATATTATCCCAAACAGCATCCCAGTTTCCAGCCCAACCTTTTACGTTTCCCGCGATATCTTTTATTATTTCAGATTCTCCATTAATCAAATCCTCGCTCGGTTTTAATTCGTCTTCTTCAACGTCATACTTCATCAGATCCACAAATCCTCCCTCCGCCAAAGGATCTTTAGTCCAATGCTTTCTAACTTCTGTTATTTGGACAACCCGCCTATAAGTGCTCAAACCATCGGCGGACTTAATAACATTTGCAACAATAATAATATCTGTTGCTTTGAAACTTGTCGCCTGAACTTCCAAATCA
>CAZHMB010000010.1:0-21189 GCA_964533515.1 Candidatus Woesearchaeota archaeon
TTCAAGCAACTAACGGTCGCGGGGGGCAAGTTTCAGGAGATGTGAATATCTGGGTTGATGAAAATCGGACTGGAAAAGTTAAAGCCCTTCCAGATAAATATTCTTCCTTCGGGGGATGGACGGGGACTACCACTTCTGGAGAAGAAGATCTGAATGTTGTAATGAAGCAACCCCATAATGTAACAGCAAATTTCATTCCAATGTTAACTTCAAATGGAACGCCTTATGCATGGCTTGCAGGATTCGGTTTAACAAATGGGTTTGAACACGAGGATGGATTAGACCAGGATGGCGATCGAGCTTTTACTTGGCAAGAACATGTTGCAGATACTTGCCCTACAAACAGCGACGATGTTTTTTCTATGTCAGTTAATAGAACTGCTGTTGATTTGCATAATACTTCAACTGAAAGAATTTATGGGGTTAAAGGAAGACCAAATTTATCTGAGGGAACTTGGCAAGAATATATTGGAGGATTCACCGGCAATGATGGAACTGTTTCTGTCGAATTGAATGATGGAGATAATTTTTATGAGGGAACAGTTAGTAAACCTAGCGAAGAATAGTTCATCTTAGCAATTTTATTTATATGTATGTATATGTATGTATATAGAAATATTTAAAAGACAGGAAAACATGTATATTTTATGACTAATAAGAAAGTAACTCTTAGTTTGAAAGAAGAAGTTTATGATAAATTCAAGGACCATTGCAATGAAAATGCTATTATGTTATCTAAGAAAGTTGAGATTTTTATGAAAGAGTTTTTGGAGGAAAATGAAGGTGAAAAATAAATTAATGCTGTTTTTGATATTTGGAATGTTTTTGATTAATGGAAGTCTCATTTTTGCAGGAGAATTAAATTTAGAGATTCGTGCCCAAGTAAATCATCACGATACAAGTTTTACTGCATTGACAAATACCAACGCGGTAGATGGCTTGGATAATTATGATGCAAGATTCAAGGAACCTCCGGAAACGAACTATTCTTATTTAGTTTCTGTTGTTTCTAGTACCGGTCTTGTTATAGATGCATGGGATGCCACAAGTAATTGGAATGATTCCCGGACTATTCTCTTGAAATATTTTGCAGAAGAAGAAAGCGGAACTTTAGATTTTACTTGGGATTCTTCAGACGTCGCTAGTTTGTATACTGCAACGCTATATGATTATGGAGATGATTCTACAAGAACAAATCAAGAAGGCAGTAGCGTGAATATGTCTGATGATAGTTCTCTTAGCGTAACTAATTCAGCAGCGAATCGTTATTTGTCTCTGGTTATCAATTATTCTCAGTACTATTGTGGAGATGGAATATGCAATGCAAGTTTAGGGGAGACTTGTTCTAGTTGTTCAGGGGATTGTGGGGTATGTACTTCAAGTTCTTCAAGTTCGGGAAGTTCAGGGGGCGGAGGGGACCCATTAACTATTTCAATGGTCTTAGAAATGCCGGAATCCTTGACTGTCGAAGAAAGCGGAGTTATTGAAATTCCTTTTGTTTTGAAAAATGATGGGGGCGCTTCATTAACTAGGATATCCCTGAATAGTTATGTAAAAGTTGACGGAGAAATATCTTCGGATTTAGAATGGAGATTTTCGCAGGAGAGTTTTGATTATCTTAATTCAGGAGATGAAAAAAATTTAACTTATTTCCTGACAATTTCTAGTGGAGATCTTGAAGTTTATCAAGTTTTTGTAAATGTTTCTTCTGAAATTCCAGAATATCTAATAGAAGAGAGTGTGTTTCTAAATTTTATTGGGAAAAATGAATTGGGAATTTTAAAGACAATTGTTTTTACAGAAGGGATGATTAATGAAAACGCAGAATGTTACGAATTAAGGGGTTTGCTTGAAGAAGCAAGGACTGCTTTTGATAGCGGAGAAAATTTTGAAGCTTTGAAAAAAGCACAAGAAGCATTAGAAGCTTGTCAAGATGCAATTGATAGTGAAAAAGCTCCTAGTTATTTTGAAAGAGAAGAAACAAAAATTTTAGCTTATCTATCACTTGGATTTGGAGTTGCTTTATTATTAGGTATCGCTTTTAATATTTATAGAGTATTTAGGTTTAGATATTTGTCTAAGAAGAGAAGACATAAATTAAATGCAAAAAGTAAATAGATTAAAATAAAACATTTAAAAACATAAGATAATTAAATAAATTGTAAAAGAGGAGAAAATGGCAGGTAAAAAAAAGAAGAGGTTTGTGCGAAATAAGAAAACGGTTTTGAGAGTATCTAGAAAGAGTTCTGATGAGAAAAATATAAGGAAAGTTTTTTTTAATCCACGAGATTTTAATGAAAATCGTCCTAGCAAATCTAAGGTAAAGGAATATTCAGATAAACTTAATCTAGTTAAAAAAGAAATATCAAAGGCAGTTATTGGACAAGATATGGTTGTGAGTTCTTTGTTAAGAGCACTAATTGCTAATGGGCATGTCCTTGTAGAAGGTGTTCCAGGAATTGCAAAAACTTTGATTATAAGGATTTTAAGCGAAGTTAGTGGAAATGATGTTAAAAGAATACAATTTACGGTTGATTTGCTTCCAACAGACATAGTTGGTTTGACATTTTATAGGGAATCGGGGTCTGGAGGAAGTTTTGAGGTTGTTAAGGGACCAATTTTTGCAAACTTTTTAATTGCAGATGAGATCAATAGAAGTCCCCCTAAGACACAATCTGCTTTGTTAGAGGCAATGCAGGAAAAACAAGTTACAATTGGCAGAGAGACTTTTAAGTTACCAAACCCTTTTTTTGTAATGGCAACGCAAAACCCTCTTGAGCAAGCTGGAGTTTATTCTTTACCTGAAGCACAACTAGACCGGTTTTTGTTTAAATTATTGATTGGATATCCAAAACCAGGGGAAGAAAAATTAATTATGGATTGCAATATCGATTTGAATAAAGTAGAGGATTTTAATTTAAAGAAAGTTATCTCTCCTAAAATAATAATAGAAATGCAAAATGTTGTTAAACAGGTTTATTTGGGTGATAAAGTTAAAGATTATATAATCGATATTGTTGGAAAAACAAGAAGCAAGGACAGGAGCTATAGCAAATATATTGAATGGGGGGTTTCGCCTAGAGCAAGTATCGGATTGTATATAGCAAGTAAGGCAGAGGCTTTAATGCAAGGAAGGAATTATGTTAGGCCACAGGATGTTAAGGTTGTTGCTAAAGATATTTTAAGACATAGGATAATCTTAAGTTATGAAGCCGAGGCCGAAAAGATAACTCCCGATAAAATTATCGATAAGATATTAGACGAAACACCTTCTTAAAATGCAACGAAAATTTAAAATAGACTTTCTAGAAAAAGTTGCAGAATTTAGATCTGCTATGAGAGATAAACTCTTAGTTAGGACAACTTTTTATAAAAGAATTTTTGGAGGAAAAGGAATGGAATTTGATTCATTTAGAAGATATAGTCCTGGAGAGGATGCAAGTAGAATAGATTGGAAAGCAAGTGTTAAATCAAAAATTCCTTTGGTAAGAGAATATATAGAAGAAAGAGATTTAAGGGTTTTTTTCCTAATTGATGTGGGGGATAACATGGTTTTTGGTTCGGGAGATAAATTAAAAATGTCTTTCGCAGGAGAGTTAGTCGCAGCAATTTCCCATTTAATTCTTTCCTCAGGAGACGGTATTGGTTATGCCTTGTATAGCGAGAATATAAAAAGAATGCAGGGATTTGGTGGGGGGATGAAAACTTTTTACGGTTTTATGAACGATTTGCAAGAGATTAAAAACTATGGCGGAAAATCAGATTTAAAAACTGCCTTGGATTTTGTTGCCCCAAGATTAAAAAAAGCATCCACAGTTTTTATAATTTCGGATTTTTTAAATTGTGATCAAGAAACCTTAAACACTCTGAAAAGATTTATGCAAAACTATGAGACCATTGGGATTATGGTTAGAGATCCTGTGGATAATGAAATGCCGAATCTTGATGAAGAAGTTATTGTGGAAGATATCTATACCGGGGAACAGATGATAGTTAACCCTAAATTAATTGAGCACGAGTATGGTGAAAAAGTTGATAGGCAAAAGGAATTGATAGGGGGTGTTTTTACTAAGTCGAGAGGGGATTTAATAGAATTAGAAACCAACAAGGATTTTGTGTATTTGCTTGCAGCTTTTCTAAAAAGAAGAACTAAAAACAGGAGGGAAATAATATGATTTTTTTTGAGAACGTTCAATATCTTTTTTTGTTACTAATTATACCTTTGTTTATTTTTTTCCACATTATATCTATTCGTGGGTCTAAAAAGCGGGCGATTAAGTTTGCGAACTTTGAAGCAATATCGCAGATTAAAGGTGTTGAGATTTTCTCTAGAAATTTAACTTTATTGTATTTGTATATTATCCTTGCGGTTTTGCTTATTTTTACTGTTTCTGGAATGTCTTATACGAAAGAGGTAGAAGTAAGTAATGCAGGTTTTGTTTTTGCTATTGATGCTTCTGGAAGTATGGGTGCCAGAGATATTGAGCCCAGTAGATTGGAGGCAGCTAAGAATCTCGGATTGGATTTTTTAGATATTGTTCCAGAAAAAACCTCTATTGGAGTTATTTCCTTTTCTTCAAGGTCTTTTATACATACAGAAATGACAGAAGATAAGATTAAAATTTCTAATTCTTTTAAAAGTATTACCTTGCAAGATTATACTGGGACGGATATGCTTGATGCAATAACAACCTCAATTGATATTCTAGAAGGAAGTAATGAAGGAAAGATAATCCTTATTAGTGATGGTGGATTAAATATAAATACTATTGAGCAAGTTATTGTCTATGCAAAGAGTAATAATGTTGAGATATTTGCATTGAGCGTTGGAAATGGTGAAGAAAGCGCGGATATTGGGGGGGCAGAGTTTAAAAATTCTCAGGAGGCCTTAAAACTAATAGCAGAAAATACTGGGGGGAAATATTATCTTGTTGAAGAACCAGAAAAATTTTATGAGGCTATAAATAATCTTTTACTTGTTTCCAAAAGAAGTGATGCGATAGATATTTCAATGTACCTTTTATTTGCTTCTATTAGTTTGTTAATAATTCTTTTCATTCTTCATAATACAAGATATCGGATTTTACCATAATTTTTAATCTTTTTTAATTAACTTAAGTAGAAGTTCTTATATTCTAAATGTTATGTCTAACTTTGGTAGATTTACTTCCATGTTTGAGATGTTTTTTTCCGAAAATTTTAATTTTGATAATAATTCGTTCGTATTTTTTGAATAAATATCTAAATATAATATATTATCTTCAAAAGTCTTTTTAAAAGTTATATTTTCTCTTAAAGCACATTCTGTTTTTATTATCCTTTTTGGCAGACAAGAGTTTAGGTCTATACAAATTCGTTCTTTAAATCCATTGAAAGAGAGGTTGTCTTGCATTATTTGGTTTATAGAATAATTAGCTTTACATGGGCTCTCTTCGCTGCATATAAATTCTGGCAAGCAAGCTTCTTGATTCTTTGATTCCGATTGGAATTTTCCTGGAGAAACTCTTTGAATACTTTCTATTATTGTTGAAATGAACCCCCTTTGTTCATCAGAAAAATATTCTTTATTCGAATCTCTTAAAATTGTAAAGTTATAATTTTCTATATTTTCAAGGGAGGATTCCTCTGAAGTATTTCTTGAGTTTTCATGGGGGTATAGAATCTCTTGATCTTTATTTTCTAAACTTGAAAGTTTTTTTAATTTATTTGGTGACTCTTCTGTTATTTCTTTATCTTGCCATTTTACCAAGTATTTTGCCCTTAGCAAGTTTATTCCATTAATGATGCCTATTTTTGTTCCTTCTTCATTTTCTTTGTATACAAATTCTCCAGATTTAAATTTGAAATAAGAATTGGTTAATATTAAACTAAGAATGATCAATACCATTAGTGTTAGAGTTAAGATTATTGGTTTTTTATTCTGGTACAAAAGCGATTTTTTCCTCACTTCTTTTGGCTTTTTCATAATTTTACCTAGTAAAGTAGTTATTTAAATTTTGTTGGTTGGATTAAAAAAGGAATAAAAACTTTTTTATACTCATTAAAGCTTGTTTTAATGAAGAGGTGAATATGTTAAGTTTAGAAAGTATCTTTGGTGAATCCATGGATGAATTAATTTTGAGGGTATATTTTTATAGAGAATACTGTATGATTTTTGGTGTTCTATTGCTGGTTTGTGTTGTGGTGGCTTTATTTTTTATATTTAGATCAAAATTAAAGCAAAGAAAGAAAAGATCTGAAGAGTGGAGAAAAATAGAATTAAAAAGAAAGATGGGTTTTTTTCAAAGAAAAAGTTCTATTAGTCCAAATAAAGATCTTTTAATTTTAGGAGATTTTTCTAAGGATTTTTTCAAAAAATATCTAAGAGAGGATAAGGAGTTAACATTTGAAGAACTTGCTAAAAAGCTTGAAGAAAAAAACAAAAGGAAAATTGCAAGGGTTGCGAGGGTTTTAGATAGAGAAATTTACTCTGGAAACAGCATTGGTATACCGGGGTACCTTGTTTTAAGGGCCGATGTTTTTCAGGTTATAAAAAATCTTGATTTTGAAGAATTTATTGATTTTGAAGAATATGATGATGCTCTTTTCAAGAAGCAGTTAAAAAGAGAGAGAAAGATTAGGGAGAAAATAGAGAAAAACAAAAAGAAGAAAATAAAGACTAAACAAAAAGAGAAAAAAGATTCTAAAAAATTCCCTAAAGAGATTTCTAAAAGAAAAACTAAAATACTTAGGATTAAAAAAAAGAATGTTAAAAAGAAAAATTTCACTAGAAAAAAGAAGAACAAAAAGAAGAGGAAATAATAATTATAAGGGAACTGTTAGC
This sequence comes from Candidatus Woesearchaeota archaeon, assembly GCA_964533515.1. Lineage (GTDB taxonomy): Archaea > Nanobdellota > Nanobdellia > Pacearchaeales > GW2011-AR1 > CAZHMB01. The sequence continues at coordinate 6,824 of CAZHMB010000010.1, forward strand.
AAGCCATAAACCTTATTAATCTCCTAACTTTTATTTTAATATGAAACATATAGTTTATTTTTCAAGCTCAGCGGTTACTTCTGGAAAAGCGTTGTCTGGAAAAGATGCGAATTTGATGAAAGCAGGAAGAATGGATATTGCTATCCATATTGTTATAGCTTCGCTGTTTTTGTCGCATGAAGCGAGAGAGGATGTTAAATTACATCTTGTTTTTTATGGTATGCCTGATCCCCCGAAACATATTGAAATCTCGATAAAAGAAGGTTTAGATATTAGTAAGAAAGATATCGCGGGGTTAATCAAGAGGGCACTGTATAAATATTCTGAGGGAAAAAAGACAGAAGTTTTTCCGGGTGTTTTTATAGAGAAGAAAAGTTTTTTGAAAGTTGTTGAAGAATTGCAAGACGAGGGCAAGGATGTTTTTATTTTAGATAAGAAAGGAAAGGACATAAGGGACATTAAACTTTCTAAAGAGAAGGATTGTGTTTTTGTTCTTGGGGATCAAGATGGCCTACCTGAAAAAGAAACTAAACGATTGATTAAAAGTCAAGGTGTTGAAAAAGTTTCTGTCGGCCCGAAGATGTATTTTGCTTCACAGACTGCTGTTATTTTGAATAATGAATTGGATAGAAGAGGGGTTTGATTATTTTTATTTTAAAGATTCCCACTACTAGTTTCAGCAAAGCTGAAAAACCCGCCCTTTTCCTCTACACCTCTTCCGCCCCAAATAAAATAGTTTTAAAATAAAAATTTTTTGAGGTTAATAAATCATAATTAATTTTCACCCTGTTTTAAACCTTAGAATTGCCCCAACACCGTTGGTGATGCTTTGAAATTGATGTGCTTCTTCTGTTTCATCTGAAATGATTTCTACTTGTGCAGAAATATTTTCTGCTTTGGTTTTTATGTCTTCGAATATATCCTTATCAAGATTTCTTGACATAAGAACAATTTCTACTGCACCGTATTGAAGGGCTTTTTTTATTTCGGAGGGTTTGTACACGGCCATGTCTGGGGTTTTCCCTAAGATTTCAAAAAACTTGGTCAGAAGTTTTTTCTCTTTGATTATTTCTTGTTCAGCCAAAATATCCTGGGATCTTTCAACTAATTCTCCTAAACCACTTTCATCAGTATCTCCAAGATCAACACGGCCAATTACTTTTTCTTGCAATTGAGTTTGAAGATATTCGTTGTCTAGGAATTCATCTTTTGTCGGCATTGGCCCCCCTACTAGAATTCCTTTTAATCTTGGAAGTTCGAAAAATGCTTTCTTCATTTCTTCAGCTATTCTTTTGTAGAAATCTCTTGTGAGGCCTTCAGTTATTCTATGGAATCTTTGAGATGATTGCCCCCCGGCCCTAACTTTGCTAGGAATTCCTGAAGTCATTTTTTGTATAACCTCTATCTGTTTTCCATTTAACAGGCCGACTGTTGCTTCTTTTCTATCCATAACTAGAAGTGCGTAAAGTTCTTCCACTTCAAGCATTTTCTCAAGAGGTTCAATAATGAATTCTTTATCACATCTATATGTTCTTGTTTGGAGGGGTTGCGGGGGTTCGATAGTCCAAATTTGCATGTCTGTTGAGCCCTCATCTTTTGAAACATTACCACAATAGACTGCCAAACCATTTTCAGGGGTCTTTTTGTATTCCTTCAACTGCCTAACAATTTTCTCAAGAGCTTCAATAACATTTTTTCTCGTCGCTGTTGATTTAATATTCTTAGCAGTAGATTTTTCAGCTTCTAGTTGTTTTTGAACAGAATTTACATCGTAACCTGCTGGGATTAAAGCAGTGATTAATTCTGTATGGTTTCCTCTGATTTCTTTTAGTATTTTTACAACGTCTTCAAGTTCGTTTTTTGTTAATGCTGTCATTTTATATTTTGATTAAGCTATCTTGACTTTAAAAATTATGGGTTAGCTAGATGAATTCAATTTTGAATTTGCCTTGCTTGATTTCTTTTGCGTTTGTAACATCTTGGAGGTCTTTTAGAGTTTCACCTAATTTTTTTACTGTTTGTGTATCAAGAGTTAAGATTATCTCAGAATTCATTGCTTTTTGGGCCTTTGTTTTTTCTTGTCTTATTTTTGATAACGTTTTCGTAAAAGAGTCAAAGTCTGCACTGCAAGGAATATCTCTATCAATTTTTATTTCTGTAGGCCAAGAGGAAATATGGATCGATTTTTCTTTTTCTTCTCTTACATTAAAATATTTTTGGTAGAGCTCTTCAGCTATGAAAGGCATAATTGGAGCGAGCATTTTTATTATTGCAAGAAGAGAAGTGTAGAGGGTGTACTCTGCGGATAATTTCATCTCAGCCGTTTCTGTATAAATTCTCTTTTTAACTATTTCTAGATAATTGTCTGCGAATTCTTTCCAAAAGAATTGTTCCACCTCGGATTTTACTTTGCTGTATTCATATTTTTCAAAATTTTCGGTAGTAGATTTAATTAATTTGTTGACTTTGTCTAGAAAGAGAATATCTATTGTGTCTAACCTTTTTGGTCTTGCTTGTCCGTTGTAATCTTCTAGATTCATAAAAACAAACTTTGATGCGTTGTGGAGTTTGTTTATGAATTTTTTCCCTGCGATTAAATCTTGCTCCTGATAATCTAAGTCGCTTCCTAATTTGGATCCTGCGGCCCAGAATCTTAATGCATCTGATCCGTAGTTATCCATAACTTCTACAGGGTCGACAATGTTTCCTTTTGACTTTGACATCTTTTCTCCGCCTAAAGAAACAATTCCTGAGATAACGATATCGTTCCAAGGTAATTTTTTCTCATGCAACCATGATTTAACGATTGTGTAAAATGCCCAAGTTCGGATTATGTCGTGGGCGTTTGGTCTTAAAGACATTGGTAAGTTTACTTTTGATTTTGCTTGGGGCAGATTGTATGCAATCTGGGGTGTTAGCGAAGATGTTGCCCATGTATCTAAAACTCTGTCTTCAGGAATTGCTTTGGATTTACATTTTGGACATTTCTTTTCTGTTTGTAAGGGGTCTACTGGAAGTTCTTTTTCTTCCGGAAGAATTATTTCATTACATTTTGGACATTTCCATATTGGGATAGGGACTCCGAAATGTCTGTTTCTCGAAATGTTCCAGTCCCATTCTAATCCGTTAACCCAGTTTTCGTATCTCTTTCTCATGAATTCCGGATACCATTTTATTTTTCTTCCAAGTTCGATCCATTTTTTCTTTTTGTCAATTATTTTTATGAACCATTGTTCTGTTGGGATGAATTCTATCTCGCACCCACATTTGTCGTGGCAATTTACAACATGGGTAATTTGTTTTTGTTTTGTGATTAAATCTTTATTTTTGAGATCTTCAATAATCTTTTTTCTTGCTTCTTTTACTTTTAGTCCCGAATAGTCTTTTGCAATTTTATTTAGGTTTCCATTTTTATCTAAAACAATTCTTGGTTGAAGTTTGTGTTTGTTAATTGCGTCAACATCAAATTTATCTCCGTAAGAGCAGATCATTAAAACACCTGTTCCTTTATCTATTTCTGCAGAAGAATCTTCTAAAATTGGAACCTCCTGTTCGAATAAAGGAACTCTTGCTTTTTTTCCAACGAAAGATTTGTATCTTTTGTCTTTTGGATTTACGAAAACAGCGACGCAGGCTGGTAAAAGTTCTGGACGAGTTGTTGCTATTAGCAAGTCTTTTCCATCGCATTTGAATTTTAATGTTGAAAAATTGCTTGATAGTTCTTTGTCTTCTAGTTCAGCTTGTGCAATTGAGGTCTGACATTCGGGGCACCAGATTGTAGGGAAATTCTTTTCGTAAATATCTTTTTGTTTTAAGAGGTCGATGAAAGATTGTTGGGAGATTTTTTGAGAATGGTCATCGATTGTTGAGTAATACATGCCATACTCAGATGAGATTCCTAAGTCGATGAAATCCTTGATGCAAGTTGGGGTAACTTCTTTCAAGGTTTTTTGACAGAGCTTTATGAATTCTGTTCTTTTCATCTCTCGGCTTTTTACTTTGTTTGTTTTTTCTATAAATCTTTCAGTTGGCAGCCCGTTGTCGTCTGTTCCGAATGGATAAAAAATATTTAGGCCTTGCATTCTTTTGAATCTGATTATGAAGTCTTGTTGGGCGTATGAACAAGCATGTCCAATATGCATTCTTCCTGAAACATTTGGAGGGGGAGTGTCAATCGAGTATATTTGTTTCTTTGAGTTTGGATCAAATTTGTAGATCTTTTCTTTGTCCCAAAACTTTTTCCATTTTCCTTCTATTTCTTTAAAGTCGAGCTTGTTTTTTACCATGTTTTATTGAGATGAAAGTCATTTTTAAATTTTGCTGAATTGGGATTTCATACCTCCCACTACAAGTTCCAACAGAGTTGGAAAATCCGCCCTTTTTTCATTTGAATTGCCAAATGGGAGTAAAATCCAAAACTTTCCTTGAAAATTTATTCTGTCAAAACCTTTTTATACCCTCAGTATTTAAATTTTGTATGGCAGATAGTCAAGTTAATATGCCCTCTGGTTTTGGTGGGTTGCAAAGATATAATGAAGAATATGAAAGTATTTTTATGTTGAAGCCGGTGCACGTGATTGTGTTCGTGGTTTTGATAGTGGCTTTTAGAGTTCTGTTGGGGGTTATTTTTTAATGCTACCAGGAATGGGCGGAATGAGCCCTAAGAAAATGCAAGCGATGATGAAACAGCTTGGCATGGCTCAGGAAGAGATTGATGCTGAAAGAGTTGTTATCGAGAAGTCGGATGGGAGTAAAATAATTATTTCTGAACCGAATGTTTCTAAGATTAAGATGCAGGGCCAAGAGAATTTTCAAATTACTGGATTAGTTTCAGAAGAAGCTGGTGAAGTTGGGATTTCTGAAGAAGATATTCAAACTATCATTGATAAGACCGGGGCAACAGAAGAAGCAGCTAGAGAAAAGTTGGAAGAAGTTGGAGATTTGGCCGAGGCGATTTTGGCTTTGAGTGAGTGAGTTAAAGTTATTCAAAGATAAGCGATTTTTCTAAGCAACTAGGATTTTCTTCGATATGTTTTCTTACAGATGCTCTATGTTTGAATCTTCTTTTGTTAAAAAAATAAGCTTTACACTTTGGACAATAGTTAATTGGTGCTCGAATGTGAGATTCTCTCTCTATTTTTACAATTACACCCCCGACATTTTCCAGATACTCCCCACATTTTTTGTGTTGAGGAACATCCCCCCGATATGCTTGTGTCATATTGGTTTTCTAATTTGAATGTTTTTAATAATTGTTGTGGTGTATTTCACCTATATCCTCGAGTATACATAATTATTTTAAATGCATTTTCCTCTATTTTTTATGGAAAAGTTTATCATTAGTTTGAAATTGAGATTCCCACTAGATTTCTCCTTCGTCGAAAAACCCACCCTTTTTCCAACTCCTGGCCTCGCTCATTGCTTCTACACAAGCAAATTTAATTTCTTATTCGCGAAATCACTCGCCCGCACATCCGCCCCAAAAATTTGTCGATTTCAAGATATTTGTAAATCTCTGAGAGGTTTTTATTAACATGGAAAAATTCCTTGAAAGTTTGTTGGAAGCCGAGAAACTTATAAGTTTCGCAGGCCATATTGTTTATGTTACCCTTCCGGTTGTGCAAGAGGACAAGCTTTTGTTGAAAGTTCTTTCGGAGTTGAAGAAGGGGCTTGTGAAATGTTTGAATTCTTTGTTGCAATATGAGTATATTTTTAAGAGAATTAGGTTGTCGAACGATCCGAAGATAAATTTTGAGATTTTTAGAGATAAATGTTCTGCTCGTTATCAGATTACTCCGCATGAAGTTGGAAAAGTCAAGGAAATTTTGGAACTTGCTAGGAGTTCAGACGAAAGTGCAATGCAGTTTCCTCGGGGGAATAAGATTGTTATATTGTCTGCAGATATGAAACCGACGCAGATTAATTTGGAATTGATTAAAGAATTCCTTAAAGTTGCTGAAAGTGTTTTGAAAAAGACGAAAATGCACATGAAAAGCGACTAGTGTACAATATGTTGATTATACAAAAAATATAAAAAGCCCAAATACATTGTCTTACATACTGCCGAGAGTGTTGGTTGACAGATTATTAAATATGAATAAAGTATTAGGTACAGAGAGGAGAAAATAACTTTTTTAAAATGGAAAAATTAAAAATTTTACACATTTTCCAAAAAGGGGCCTTTTTATAAAATGGAAGATATTATACAAGAAAAAATAAGTGCAGACCATTTGTTGTATGTCAGTTTGAAGTACACGAAGACGTGCGATGTGATTCTTAATCTTACTTTGAGGTGGAGGATGATGATTGAAGTTGCTATAGATCGGCTTTTAGATAAAGCTAAGAAAAAGAAAAAGATTAAAGTTGTGCCTTCTAATAATGTTCAGAAGATTGAATCTGCTAGGAAATTATTCAGGAAAGACAAGAATTTTCAAGAGGTTATTGGGATGTACGAGTTTTTTAGAAAGATAGAAGGTTTGAGGGCGGAGAGGATTGGCGAGTTTAGGAAAAATGTGTGCTTGAGGGTAATGTATCGAGGGGAAGAGATAAATATAGACTTGGAAAAACTGAAAGAGTACTCGGACCAGTTAGAAAAGTTTATAAGTACTACAAAACAATTTCTTTTGAGTAAATGATTCCATTCTGGGAGAGATTATTCAAACTAAGATGACTAAAGTAATTGTGATAACTTCAGGAAAAGGGGGCGTTGGAAAGACAACAACCGCTATTAATTTAGGTGCTGCCATGACTCATTTTGGAAAGGACGTTATTGTTATTGATGGGAATTTGACAACTCCGAATGTTGGGTTGCATCTTGGAAGTCCCGAGGCTCCTGTTAATTTGAATCACGTTTTGACAAAGCAAGCGGATCTTTACGAGGCTATCTATGAACATGAATCTGGTCTGAAAATTATTCCTGCTTCGCTTTCTATAAAAGATTTGAAAGATCTGAAATTAGAGAATCTCAAGAATTTGAAAAAAGATTTGGAAGATCTTTCTGATTTTGTTATTATTGATAGTTCTGCAGGTTTGGGAACAGAGGCCTTGTCTGCTATTGATTTAGCGGATGAACTTGTTGTTATTACAAATCCTGAAATGCCTGCGATAACTGATGCTTTGAAAGCGATGAAGGTTGCAGAGCAGAAAAAGAAATTGGTTAAGGGTGTTATAATGACTCGTGTTAGGAATAATAAAAGCGAGATGCAGCCCGAGGAAGTTAAGGACATGCTTGAGACTGATATTTTGGGTATGGTTCCTGAGGACATTTCTATTCAAGAAGCTTTGAAAATGAAAAACCCCGTGGTTATCACTCATCCTAAATCTAAAGCCGCAAGAGCTTATAAGGAAATTGCGGCACAACTTGTTGGCGAGGAATACGATTCAAGTGTTGATACAGAAAGTATATGGGAAAAGATTGGGAATATGTTTAAAGTTAAGTGAAGAAAGTGAATTTATATCTTGTATCACAATTATCTTTAAAAAGTAAAGAATTCTATTTTATCTATGAGAAGAAATTATTTGTCAGCATTGAAAGCTGTTGGTTATGCTGTGTGTGCTTTGGAGCTTGCAACCCTCGGGTTTTTAGGAGGTTCCCCGTTTGTGTATCGAATGATAGATAGAGAAAATCAGAGACAAGCAGCTGCTGCGCTTGTGAGGGCTGGGGATTCTAGAGAACTTAGAGAAATTAGGGAAGCGTATCAAGAGGAATTAAGAGAACTTAATGAATCTTTTAGGAAAGATTTGGAGTTTTCCCAAAAGATTGAGCCTTTAGAAATGGTTCCCTTGAGGTTGATTAAGTCGGTTAGGCTTCGCGGGAATTGAAGACCAAAATCTTTAAAAACACTCATTTTCTCTCTTTTCTGTTAAGGATAGGTTAAACGATGTTTGTCTTATTCTGGTATGAAAATGATAAGTAAAGGCGATAAAGTAAAACTTGAATATGAAGGCAGACTTGAGGACGGGAACGTTTTTGATTCTTCTGAAAAGCATGGCCAGTTGTTGGAGTTTGAAGTCGGAGCTGGAAAAGTTATTCCTGGTTTTGATGAGGCTGTTGACGGAATGGATAAAGATGATGAAAAAGAATTTGAGATTGCCCCTGAAAAAGCTTATGGTGAAAGAAAAGATGAGTTGAAGCAGGAAGTTCCTAAGTCGCAATTGCCACCCGTTCCTGAAGGACAAGAATTGAAGGCCGGAATGCAATTGGCTGTTCAGACGCCGCAAGGGCAGATGCCTGTGATGATTACAGAAGTTAAGGGCGATTCTATTGTTTTAGATTTGAATCATCCGCTTGCTGGAAAAAAGTTAATCTTCAAAATCAAAGTTAAGGACATTAGTAAAGGAAATGAAAAATAAATTTATAAATAAAAGTAGTTCTAAATTTAATGTAAGGAGGTTAAAATGAATAAGATTTTTGTTGGTAATTTGGCTTGGTCTGTTGACGATGCAAAGCTTCAAGAGCTTTTCTCTGAGTTCGGAAGTATAACTAGTGCTAATGTTATAGTTGATAGAAGCTCAGGAAGATCAAAAGGTTTCGGTTTCGTAGAATTCTCAAGCGACGAAGAAGCTGCTAAAGCTGTTGCTGGAATGGACGGTAAGGAAATTGAAGGCCGTGAATTGAAAGTTAACGAAGCTAAGCCTAGAGAAGAATAATTCTTCTCACAATTTATTTTTTTATTTTTTGTAAGTTTTTTATTTTTTTTCTAAGTAGATAGTCGAGTATAATTATCTTTAAGAAGTGATGAGGGGTTATAAATAAATGAGTGCTTTTGAAATAATTGAACCTTATAATTCTGATGGGGGTGATTCGGGAAATACTGTCTCAGTCAGCTCGGAAGAGTCTCTTGAATGTCCTTTTTGTTTTACACAGATAGAATTACAACCCTTGCGAGGGATAATGTGGTCTGGAAATATATTACAATTATTTCTCAAATGTAAGAAGTGTAAAAATTCTTTTATAGGCTACGCAAGATATGATACTGATGATAGAAAATTTCACATTACTTCTCTTTCAAAAGGAAATCACAAGAAAAGAAATTTTCCTGAGGAGATTAAAGAAATTTCTGAAAAGTTTGTTCAAATCTATACAGAGGCAGAATTTGCAGAACAAGAAAGATTAAAAGAAATTTGTGGGGTTGGTTATAGGAAGGCATTAGAATTTTTGATAAAAGATTATTTAATAAAAAAACTTCCGGATAGTGAAGAAAAAATTAAAGATAAACCTTTGGGAAATTGTATTTCCGAATTAATCGAAAATCCAAAAATAAAAGAGATTGCTAGAAGGGCGGTTTGGCTTGGTAATGATGAGACACATTATTTTAGGGAATGGGAAAATAAAGACTTAGAGGATTTAAAAAGATTGATCGAGATTACAGTTCATTTCATTTCCATGGAATTTCTTAATGATAAATACCTTGAGGAAATGAGTTAAAATGTTAAACAAAAAAGCACAAGCACATTTGCATGGGCATTATACTGGAGATATGCCCTTTGGAATTTGGTGGTTGATGGTCTCAATAGGATCTATCGTCTTGGGATTATTGATAGAACCTTTGAGCATACTTATTTTTATTGGGGTGGTTTTATTAATTTTAGAAATAGGCTTCTTTTTAATTGCCTTTTTGCATGATTATGGATATTAATCCTTTCCTCTCAACTTATTTTTTGACCATTCTCTACTTTCTTTCTAGAATCGGGGGTTAACAAAACAACATTATTTTTTTCTTCAGAAGATGCTGCTAGCAGCATACCTTGGCTTTCAATGCCTTTCATTTTTCTAGGCTCGAGGTTTGCGATAACAATTATTTGTTTTCCTTTAAGTTCTTCCTTGGTGTAAAATTGTTTTATACCTGCCAAGATGGTTCTCTTTCCTAATTCTTTTCCGACATCTATATTTAGCTTCAGAAGTTTATCTGCTCCCTCAACATCTTCGGCGGAGAGAATCTCTGCGATTCTTAAATCAAGTTTTTCCCAATCTTGGAATTGAATATTTGCAACGTTTGTCATGATTTCTTTAATCTTTGGTTGTTTATTAAGTTTTTTATTTTTGATATTAAAGAGTTCCTCAAGGGATTTGTTGTTACTAACGATTTCTTTTACTTTTATTATTTCTTCTTCAGATATTTTAGAAAATAGGGGCTTTGGATTTTTTACTGAGAAAGTTCCTAGATTAAAATCTAATGCGGAGTCCCAAATTTTAGAATTTTCTAGGGTTTCTTTTAATCCCAATTGATCCCATGCTTGAGAAGTTTTTTTTGGGAGAAAGGGATTCAGGGCAATTGCCAATATCCTGTTTAAGTACAAACAGAGATATAATACTGTGCTCACTCTTTTTTTATCCTCTTTGATTATTTTCCAAGGTTTATTATCGTTAAAATATTTATTTCCTTCTGAGCACAATAAAAATATTTCTTGGAATGCTGTCCTTATCTCATTTTTTTCCAAAAGGTTTGTTATCTCTAAGAATTTTTTCCCTATGACTTTCGTAAATGTTTTATCTTCTTTAATCAAGTCTTTAGGTAAGGGTTGATTTATCTTTCCATTGAAATTAGCTTTTACAAAGCTTAGCACTCTGTTTAAAAAATTTCCGTAGTTTCCGAGAAGTTGTGAATTATTGGTTTCTTGGAATTCTTTCCATTTAAATTCAGAGTCACCAGATTCGGGAATGACTTTTGTTAAATATCCCCTCCAAACATCTACATCTATTCCTGACTGGTTAAGCTTTTCACAAAAAACTCCTCTTTTTTTGCTTTTTGAAAATTTTCCCCCTTCATAGTTTAAATATTGTAATCCAATTACATTTCTTGCCAAGTTAAAATTTCCCTCGGCAATGCACATCGCTGGCCAGAAAATTGTGTGAAAAGGGATGTTATCTTTACCTAAAAAATTAAATATTTCTGCTTCTCCTTGCCAGTATTCTTTCCATTTTTTTGTTATCTCTTTTGTTGATGAAACATATCCAATAGGGGCATCAAACCAAACATATAGCACTTTGTCTTCAAAACCTTTTAGAGGGATTTTAATTCCGTGTTTTAAATCTCTTGAGATGCATCTTGGTTTCAAGCCTTTGTTGATCCAACCTTTTGCGATACCTTTGACCTGGGATCTCCACATGTCCTGTTTGTTAATCCATTTCTCTAGGGGTTTTTGTAATTTGTCCAATGAAATAAATAGGTGTTCGACTTCTTTTATTTCAAGATTGCCCCCTGTGATTGCACTTTTTGGGTTTATTAATTTATTTGGTTCCAATAGGGTAGTGCATTTTTCACATTGATCCCCATTTGCTTCTTCATACCCGCATTCTGGGCAGGTTCCTTTGATATATCTATCTGGAAGAAAACGGTCTTCTTCTTTTGAATAGAATACTTTAATTTTTCCTTTTTTGATATAGCCGTTTTTGTATATCTGTTTGAAAAAATCCTGGGATGTTTTGTGGTGTATTTCTTTACTTGTTCTAGAAAAATTATCATATGAGATCAAAAACCAGTTGTATATTTTTTTATGTTCTTTGAATAATTTATCTGAGAATTTTTTTATTGGAACGTTTATTGATTCTGCAGCAATTTCTGAAGTTGATCCATTTTCGTCAGTTCCTCCAACAAAAAGCGTTTTGTAACCTCGTGCTCTAGAGAAACGTGCAAAGATATCCGCAGGTAAATGGCTACCGACAATATGTCCTAAGTGAGGCACATTGTTTATGTAAGGAAGCGCAGCGGTGATTAGTCTTTTTTCCTTTCCTTGTTTTTTTAGAGTTGGTTTTGCCATGATGTTGAAGAGAACGCCTAGGAGTATAAAAATGTTTTCAAACCCGCAACTTTTATAACTCCTATTTTTCTCGTCTAAGTTATAAGAGGTGAAGGTGAAATCAAAAAAGGGAGTGGGTGAGGAAGAGATTAAGAAAAAGAAGAGGATAGAGAAACATTCTGATCCAAAGGATAGTCCGTGCGAGAAGGAAAGGAAATACCTTTCCCGGTTTCATAGTATCCAAGAGGGTATTTTTTGTTCTGTGAGATCAAGTTTTGGAGATAGGTATATTGCCCCTTTTGCGATTGCTATTAATACAAGCAACTCTGCCGTTGCTATGTTAACGAGTCTTTCTGGACTTTTTGGGCCCTTAAGCCAAATGTTTGGAAGTAAATTAATGGAAAGTAATTCTCGGAAGAAAATCTTAAGAAGGTTTATTTTTTATGAATCTTTTATCTGGTTGTTCTTTCTTGGAATTGTTGGCTTATTTTACTTTAATCTTTTAGTATCTCTTCTCCCAGTTTTTTTACTTCTTTTCTTTGCTATTTATATGTCTATTGCCCATATTCCTATTCCAGCCTGGTTTTCTTGGATGGGGGATTTAGTCAATGAAAAGTACAGGGGTCGGTGGTTTTCAAAAAGAACTTTTATAATTGGTTTTACTTCTGTAATCTTAGCAATTGCTTCTGCAATATTCTTGGACCTTATGAAAGAAAGAAATTTTTTGATTCTGGGATTTGGGATTTTATTCTTTTTGGCTTTTTTGGCCAGGTTGTATTCGTGGAAAACTTTCAAAAAGATGTATGAGCCCGAATTGAAGTTGAAGAAATCCAATTTGAAAGGGTTTGGATTTTGGGATGTTTTATTAAATTATAAAAAAGATAATTTTTCAAAGTTTGTTTGGTTTAGATTTTTGTTGAGCTTTGGAACGTTTATTTCTGCACCTCTTTTTGCGGTTTATCTTTTAAGGTATCTCGGATTTAGCTACTTGATTTATATGGCTATTACTTTGGCGGCCACCGTCTTTTCATTGTTAGTTATTGACTTATGGGGCGTTCTTACAGATAAGTTTGGAAATTACGAGGTCCTGATTTTGACTGCCGCCCTAATTCCGATGGTTCCTTTATTGTGGATGATCTCGCCTTCTGCTATTTACTTAATGGTTGTCCCGGCTTTAGTTGGAGGTATTGCTTGGGCTGGTTTTAATTTGGCTGCCGGAAATTTCATATATGATAATATTGCTTCTGAAAAAAGAGGAATTGCAGTTTCTTATTATAATGTTTTAAATGGGTTGGGAGTGTTTTTTGGGGCTGGTCTTGGGGCGTTGTTGATTAAATATCTCACAATTGATTTTATCACTCCGATATTTGCCATTTTTATTATTAGCGCAGCTGTTAGACTTTTGGCAGTTGTTTTTCTTTTGCCTAAGGTCAAAGAAATCAGAAAAATCCCAAAGATAAGGCCGAGGCAATTAGGGAGGATGGTTTTAAAATATGCTAGGCCTACTTTGGTTGAGGAAGGGCATGAGATTGTTTCCATAAGAAAATATCTGTGGAAGTAGGAAAATTTATAAACTTTAGAGTTTTGGTTATATCAATTAATATTTTTGATGTTCAAAATGTTTGGAAATAAAAAAAAGAAATGCGGAAGTTGTGGGAAGGGTCTTAATGGGAATTATAGTTATTGTCCTTATTGTGGGGGAGATTTATTGAAGAAGAAAGGTAAGGGAGATTGGGGACTTTTAGGAAAAGAGGATTCCTTGGGGGCCGATCCAGATAATTTTCAGGAACCGAATTTGGTTTTGCCGAGAGGCTTTAATATGATTTTTAATTCGTTGATGAAAAATCTAGACAAACAAATTAAGAAAACTCAGAAAGAGATGAGTCAAGAGCAAGAGAAAAATGTTTTGGAAAATATGGGTGCCAAGAAAAAAGGATTTAGTATTAATATTTCTTCTGGGACAGGAAATCCTCCGAAGATAAAAGTTCAGAGTTTTGGAATTCCCAAAGAGCTTTTGGAAAATCAGCTTAGGGGTTTGGGTTTGAATCCTACTGCATCGGCACCCTCGAAAAAGACAAATAAGATAGCCCCCGGGAAAAAGTTGAATATGTTTTCTATAGATAAGCAGAAAGAGTTTTCGGGTTTGAAAAAAGAAGAGCCGAAAGTTAATGTTCGTAGGTTGGCGGATAGAGTTGTTTATGAAATTGAGATGCCAGAAGTTAAAGATGAAAAGAATATCTCTATCGTAAAGTTAGAAGAGGGCATTGAGGTTAAAGCAATTGGGAAAAAGCTGGCGTATTCAAAAACAATTAACGTTAATTTTCCGGTTTTGGATTATAATTTTTCTAAGAAGGAAGGTGTTTTGGAATTGGAATTGGCTGCTGAATGAGTAATGGTAAAACTTATAAATCGTTTATTTCTTTCAAATGTGTAATGAGCCTGTAGCTAACTCGGTGCCACGCTTGCAGATAAATTACGCAGGCAGATATATGTTTGCGTAACACCTCGGTCTGGCCGCCAATCTTCGCTACAGAATTCATTATGTAAATGTGAGCCTGTAGCTCAGTCTGGCTAGAGCGCTGCTCTGATAAGGCAGAGGTCCACGGTTCAAATCCGTGCAGGCTCAT
>CAZHMB010000011.1:0-20943 GCA_964533515.1 Candidatus Woesearchaeota archaeon
CTTTACTACAAATAAAATCAGGAGAAAGCAAAAAAATGGCAAAAATAAGTCCAGTATCGATAAAGTACATGATACATGCGAATTTTGTAGCCGAAGGTGCGCTTGAAAAACCCGATGTGATCGGGGCGGTGTTCGGACAAACCGAAGGTTTGCTTGGAAACGATCTTGACATGAGAGAACTTCAAAAAGAAGGGAAAATCGGAAGGATCGAAGTTTCATTAGAAAGAAACGGAAAGCAAACAACAGGAGTAATCCAAATCCCGACAGCGATCGATCAGTCAGAAACAACTTTAATTGCAGCCGCAATTGAAACAATTGACAGAATCGGACCAAGCGACGCGCAGATAAATGTTGAAAAAATCGAAGACGTTCGTGGAAACAAAAGAGATTACATCATTGAAAGAGCGAAAAAGTTAATGGAAGATTTCCAAGGAACAAGCTCAAGAGAAATCTCGAACGAAATCAAAGTGTCTTCAAGAACTTCAAGCATTCAATCACACGGAAAAAACAAATTACCTTGCGGAGATCTTTCAGGAGACGAAATAATCGTAGTTGAAGGAAGAGCCGACGTTGTTAACATGCTAAGACATAATATGAACAATGTAATCGGAATGCAAGGAACAAAGCTACCAGACGAAATCAAAGAACTAGGAGAATCAAAAACTCTAATTTTATTCGTTGACGGAGACCGTGGCGGAAAGCTAATCGCAAGAAACGTTGTAGACAATGCAAAGGTTTCAAAAATCGCAGTTGCACCTGAAGGAAAAGAAGTCGAAGAACTTGAAGGAAAAGAAATTTTGATGGCTTTAAGAAAAACAGTTTCACCCGATGAATTTTTATCTCAACCAGATAGAAGAAGTCGGGGAAACTTTTCTAAGCCTCGAAGTTCTTCAAGTTACTCTTCGAGATATTCAGGAAACAGTTCAACAAGTTCTACAGAAAAAGCTGAAGCTCTTGAAATTACAGATGACGTAAAGAAAAAGCTTAAAGAAATCGCGAAGTCAAACGACGGAAGCGAAAAAGCAATTCTTTTAGATTCAAAGCTTGAAGAAATCAAAGCGGTTTCTGCAAAAACTCTAGCGGGCGCATTGAGAAGAATTTCAAAGAAACCCTCGGCTCTTGTTATTGACGGAACAGTAACAGGTGGAACATTAAGCGCAGCAGAAGACGCAGGTTGCAAAGTTATCATAGCGAAGAATTTCGCAAGCGCAGAGACTTCAATCGAACTTCTAAGCATGTAAGATATTTTTATTTTTTTATTATTCTTTTTATTATTCTTAAAGATCTGGCGGTAACTAGGACATTCTTCACAATATAAAAACTTATAAACCTCGTTCCCATTTTAACCATATCGGCAAAAAGAGATTTATAAAACTTTCACCATCAAACCAAAAAATTTATAAATAGCTATTGATATGTATACACTACTAAATATACACAAAATGGCAGACATATTTGACAATAAAATTCTTTGCAACAAATGCGGAAAGGAAATGCAAAAGGTTCAAGTTAGTAAAAATGGTTTTTCATTTAGGGCAGTTGTTTGTCCAAAGTGCAAAGAGAAGATAATTCATCCAAAGGATGAAGAAGAATATGAGAAATATAAAGGTTTAAAAGATAAAGAATTTAGGGTTAAGATGAGACTGGTAGGAAACAGCTATGCTGTTTCAATACCAAAAGAAATAGTTTCATTCATAAGAGAAATGCAAGAAACAGGAAAAAGAATGGACGACATGGTTCGATTATGTTTCAAGGACATGAACAGCTTAAATTTAAATTTCGGAGATATAGATTAAATGAATAATAACAACAAATTCATAAGCAATGTAGCAGGATTATATGTTTTAACTTTAGTAGTTGGAATAATCTGGCTTTCAATCATTGGGAAGGATTTTGTATCAAACATGGCGTGGATTATCGGAGCATCTTTAATATATCTCAATATTATATTAATGAAATTAGTAAAAAATCTAGGAGTTAACAAGAAATAACATGGCAGAAAAAAACAAAAAACAAAATTCAATAGAATTACGAGTTGTAGAAGCTTTGCAAGACGACGCGTACAAGGGAATTGCAAGAATCGACCATAGCATAATGAGCGAGCTTAACATCAAGCGAGGAGACGTGGTTTTAATAAAAGGAAATCGGGAAACTGTTGCCATAGCTGATAGAGCTTACCCTGCAGACGTAGGGGATGGAACAATAAGAATCGATGGTATTTTAAGAAGAAACGCAAAAACTGGAATCGGAGACGTTGTTCAAATTTCTAAGGCCAAAATTAAAGAAGCAAAAAAAATAGTAATCGCTCCAGCTCAAGAAGGAGTTATGGTTCAAACAAACGACCCTGAAGGATTAAAAAGAGGTTTGTTAGGAAGAGCAGTTCTCAAAGGAGACTTATTTGTTATGGGTGGCGTTCAAAGAAGAAGAAATTTAATGTCAGAAGAATTCGGAGACTTAGATGACATATTTGGAAACTTTGGAGAACTCTTCGGAAACACGGGAGGAAGACTTGGAGGGGCATCACAATTAAAATTTATAGTAGCTTCGACAAATCCTGCACAACCAGTTTACATTTCTGAAAACACAGAGGTAGTCTTAAATCCAAAAGCAGTTGAGATTAGCGACGAGAAAATACCTGAAATTAATTACGAAGATATCGGAGGATTGAACAACGAAATAAAAAAGATAAGGGAAATGGTTGAGATTCCCTTAAAGCATCCAGAGATTTTTAACAAATTAGGTGTTGAACCCCCAAAAGGAGTTCTATTACATGGCCCGCCAGGAACAGGTAAAACCCTTTTAGCAAAGGCTGTTGCAAACGAAAGCGAAGCAAATTTTATTTTGTTAAACGGTCCAGAAATAATGTCAAAGTATTACGGTGAATCCGAAAAGAAAATAAGAGACATCTTTGAAGAAGCTGAAAAATCCGCACCCTCAATAATTTTCATAGATGAAATAGATGCTATTGCTCCAAAAAGAGAAGACGTCCAGGGAGAAGTTGAGCGAAGAGTTGTTTCTCAGATATTAACAACGATGGACGGTTTAAAGTCACGTGGAAAAGTTATTGTTATTGGTGCAACAAACAGAGTTAATGCTCTTGATCCCGCGTTAAGACGACCAGGAAGATTCGACAGAGAACTTGAAGTTGGAGTACCCGGAAAACCCGGAAGACTTGCTATACTAAAAATCCATACAAGAGGAATGCCTTTGGACCATTGGGATCCAACGGTAGCAAAACAAATATTAATGGAAAGATTAGACTTGTTTGATGGAAATGCTACTGTTAAAATAGAGAAGATAGAAGATGAGATAACCAAGGATAAATCTTCGCAACAAAAAAATAGAAGAAAAATAAGAGAGAACTCCTCGAAGACAGTTTTGATTAAAGATAATCTTTTGAAGATTTCTCGATCATTAAAAAAACTTGAGCTAGATTATGAGCGAGGGAACGGAGACAATTATTATGATATTAATAATCAAAAAAAGGAATACGAAAAACAAAAAAATTCTTTATTGGACATAGAAGAAGAGCAAGAAAATTTAAATTCAGAGATAAACACCTTAAAGATAAAGATAAAAAAAAGGGAAAATGATAGAATTATTCTTGAAAAAAATAAAAGAATAATTGGTAAAAGACAAAAAGAAATAAAAGAAAATAAACCTTTAATTCAAAAACTTCTAAACAGTATAGAAAGTTTAAAAGATATCTTGTTAACAAGAGGAGAGGAAGATGCTAGAAGAATATTTGTGGAAAAGAATTTAAATGAGAAAGGGGAACTATATAATCTTTTAATAGAAGATCTAATCTCAACAAAAATTATTTCAGGTGAATTAGTAGAAGATATTCGTAAAAAATCTATTCCCTTGATGCTTAGTGAATTGGCTGGTCCAACACACGGTTTCGTCGGGGCAGATTTAGAAGCTCTCGCAAAAGAATCAGCAATGAACGTTCTAAGAAAAGTTCTTCCAGAAATGATCCTCGATAGAGTTGAAGAAGTTCCTCCCGAGATTTTAGAAAAATTAATAATCAAACACATAGATTTCAAAGATGCTTTGAAAACAGTCCGACCTTCAGCAATGAGAGAAGTTTTGGTTGAAACGCCGAATGTGAATTGGGAAGATGTTGGAGGGTTAAAGGAGGTTAAAGCCGAATTAAAAGAAGCCATTGAATGGCCTTTAAAATATCCTGAAAGTTTTGAAAGAATGGGAATACGGCCAAACAGAGGAATCTTACTTTACGGACCTCCAGGAACAGGTAAAACACTTTTAGCAAAAGCCGTTGCAAAGGAATCTGAAGCAAATTTCATCCAAGTTAAAGGTCCAAGTTTGTTAAGTATGTGGGTCGGAAAATCTGAAGAAGGTATAAGAAAGATTTTCGAAAGAGCAAGACAAGTTGCGCCTTGTGTTATATTCTTCGATGAAATAGATTCAATCGCAGGAAAAAGGGGCGGTCATGATTCTAGCGGAAGGGTTACTGAAAGAGTTCTAAATCAATTACTTGCTGAGATGGATGGTCTTGAAGATTTGAAAGACATCTTAGTTATAGCTGCTACAAATCGTCCTGATATGTTAGATCAAGCAATTCTACGTCCCGGAAGATTTGATAAAATATTATTAGTAACATCACCAGAAGAAAAAGCAAGGGAACAAATTCTATCAGTTCACACTAAAGGAATGGCTATCGCAAAAGATGTAAACATAAAAGATTTAGCTAAAAAGTCTCACGGTTTCACAGGCGCAGACCTTGAAGGTTTAGCAAGGGAAGCAGCGATGCTTGCTTTAAGAGAAGACATCAACGCAAAAAACGTAAAGAAGGAACATTTCATGACAGCAATTAACAAGATAAAACCAAGCGTTACAGAAGATTCGCTTAAGGCCTACAAAAAAGTTGAAGAAAGTTTCTTGAACAAAGCAAAAGCAGCAGTCGGCCAAGAAGCCGGAAAGAATTATTTTGGATAAATAAAATGGGATTTTTTAATGATGACAATGGATTTGGAATAGAAGATTTTTTTAACAGGTTAACTGGAGAAGGAGTTACAGAGTATACTTCAATTGGCCCAGGAGGGGAAAAGACGTCTCATAAAAAACAAACAAACAATTCTTTAAGAATGCCATTTAATTATGTGAAAGGTATAAAAAGGAATTTTTTTATATTTGATTTCTCCGGGAAAAAGAACCCCTCTATTGATATTAAGGATGAAGAAATAATAAATGACTATGGAGAAAAGTTTAAAACTGGGAAAAAAGCTTTAGAAATAAAGACAAACGAAGAAATTGTTGGAGAATATCTTTTACCTAAAAAGATAAAATTAAAAAATTTGGATTGGACGTTTACAAATGGGATCTTGGAGGTATTTTTTAGAAGATGAAAAATGATAAATTTGTATTAGAAGTAATAGAAGCTGAAAAAGATTATGCAGAAAAAAATGTGATTACTCTTTCTTCGGAGGATATGCATCTCTTAGAAATTGTTTCAGGAGATATTTTAAAATTATCTGGAGAAAAAGAATTGTATTTTAGAGCGATTAGAACAAATTGTGAAAGGGGAAAAATCGGTTTAGATGGCTCCATGAGATCGGTATTAGGGGTTTCCGTTGGAGAAAAAATAGCTGTTGAAAAAGCCCAAAATTTTTCAGAGCTAAAATCCATCACCTTATCAATTTTACCCCACGAAGATTTTTCAAATGAAGAATTAACAGCATATAACTCTCAGCTTTCTAAGAGCGGGACTTTACAAAAGTTATTAATAGACTCGCCAATCACCCTTGGGCAGAAAATTGCTATTCCAACAAATGTAGGAAAATTAATTTATTCAGTGGCCAAAACTTTACCCAAAAAAAATATTTCTGGAATAATCACTAGCAATACTAAAATAGATTTCTCACAAGAAGTAGGAGAAGGCTCTGGAACGAATATTTATTATGAAGACATCGGAGGTTTAAAAGAAGAAATTGAAAAAATACGAGAGATGGTTGAATTTCCTATGAGGCATCCAGATATTTTTCAAAAGTTGGGAATTAATGCTCCTAAAGGAGTTTTACTTACTGGTCCCCCTGGAACAGGTAAAACACTTTTAGCAAAAGCAGTTGCAAATGAAACTGAAGCAAAATTTGTATCTATCGCAGGACCAGAAATTATGAGTAAATATCATGGCGGGTCTGAAGAAAATTTAAGAGCAAAATTTGAAGAAGCTGAAAAATCCGCACCCTCGATAATTTTCATAGATGAGATTGATGCAATTGCTCCAAAAAGAGGGGAAACTCACGACCAAGCAGAAAAAAGGGTCGTTACACAATTATTAACTCTAATGGATGGTTTAAAATCTCGTGGACAGATTGTAGTTATGGCCGCGACAAATCGTCCTGAAGATCTTGATGAGGCTTTAAGACGGCCAGGAAGATTCGATAGAGAATTAAAAATCAACCCCCCGTCTGAAATAGGAAGAACAGAAATCCTTAAAATCCACACTCGAAGCATGCCCTTAGAAGATAGAGAAAGTTTGTTAAAAGAATTTGCAAAAAAAACAATTGGATATACTGGTGCAGATTTAGAAGTTTTGTGTAAAGAAGCGGCACTACATTCTATAAAACCTTTTTACTCACAATTAATTGGTTTTGATGAATCCGAAGAAACTTCTAAAGAAATAAATAAAAAACAAGAATTGATTTCTCAAATAAAGATCTCCCGAGAAAATTTTCTTTATGCTATGAAAGTAGTTGAACCCTCGGCAATGCGTGAAGTTTTAATCAATAAGCCAGATGTTCATTGGTCAGATGTCGGAGGATTAGAAGAAGCAAAAGAAAAATTAAGGGAACTTATTGAATTACCTCTAATGAGGCCAGATCTATATTCTGCGGCAGGCATAAAACCTAGCAAAGGAGTTTTACTTTATGGTCCTCCGGGAACGGGAAAAACACTTTTAGCTAAAGCTGTGGCTACTGAAGCTAAAGCGAATTTTATTTCTATTAAAGGCCCCGAATTAATGAGTAAATGGGTTGGCGAAAGTGAAAAACATGTTAGAGAAATATTCAAAAAAGCGAAACAAGTTGCTCCGGTAATTATTTTCTTTGACGAATTTGATAGTATTTCAAAACTTCGGGGAAGTTCAATGAATGACTCAACTGAAAAGATAGTTAATCAATTACTTTCAGAGTTGGATGGTGTTGAAGAACTTGAGAATATTATGATTATCGCCGCAACAAATAGAAAAGATTTAATTGATCCGGCATTATTAAGACCCGGAAGAATAGATGCTATAGTAGAATTAAAAGTTCCCGATGCTGCGACAAGAGAAGAAATTTTTAAAGTTCATACAAAAAACATGCCTTTAGAAAAAGGGGTCTCGATAAAAAATTATATCAAAAAAACTGAAAATTGGTCTGGAGCAGAAATAGAAGCTATATGTAGAAATGCGGGCATCAATGCTATAAAAAGAGTCTATTCTTCAAAAGAAAAAATCCTTAAGATAAAACAATCAGATTTTGAGTATTCTTTTAAGGAAGTTGCTAAGTCTTTAGAAAAAGAAATCGGGGAGGAAGCCAAATCTAAAAATCTTCCTTCTTTGAAAACGGCCCGTTCCAAAAAGAAAAAATAAGTTGAAAGGGGGGCTGTAAAAGATTAGCGTGCAATGATTTCTTGTAAAGAAAATAATAATTAATTTATCCCGTTGTAACAACCACTTTCCCATCATCAATCAGAATAGTATGTTCAGCTTGTGCAACTTTCTTTCCTGAAGATTCAACAAGCTGAGGAAAGTGGTGAAGATTTCCATTTCTTTCTAATTGGCTTAGAGCCAAAATTGCTTTGTTTCCAAATTCTTTAACTAACCAACGGGAACAAAAAGGTAGAGTTGAATAATTCTCCTCAAGATATCCTAAAATTTCTCTTGCTGCCGGGGAACGAATTGCTTTATTGTCTTGAAGAAGATAGATCCCCGAAGAATTCCCATCTTTAACTTTTCCTGAAGCATTCTCAAAAGTTGAAAAAGGTTCAATAGCATAAAGCCCCGAAGGCAAACAACCTTCAGTATTATTTTTTATATTTAAAACAGAGATGCCTGAGTGCAAATCGTACTGATCCATTGAATGTCCTGTAAGATTAACAATTGGCCGACAACCTTTTGCCTCAATTTTTTCTTGAATTGTCTGCCCAACTTCACTAAGAGAAATCTCAGTATCTTTCTTTATCTTTTCTATTGCTTCATTCAAAGATTCCTCTGACGCAGAAATTAGATTTTTATCCTCTTCTGAATTTTCCAAATCAAGAGTGAAAGCAGTGTCGGATAAAAAACCATCAACATGAACCCCAAAATCAACACAAATCAAACCTTCTGCCAAAGTTTCATCCTCTGCAGAAGGAGTATAATGTGCAGCAATTTCATTTATCGAAAGATTAACCGGAAACGCAGGAAAACCGCCAAGTTCAATTATCTTACCCTCTATTTTTTCAGCAATTTCTAAAAGTGGAACACCCTTTTTTACGATTGTTCTGGCATAAGCTATAACTTGGCTTGCAATTCCTCCAGCTTTCAAAATCGATTCTTTTTCTGATGGATTCATTTTAAAATATCCTTTACAACCTTGTTATCTTTAACTATTCCCCGACCTTTTTCACCCATATTTTTCCTTCTGTTCATTAAATCGCCCATTTGGTTTTGCAATTTAGCAAAATATAAAGTCATAACAGTTCCATGTGTGCATAATAATATTTTCTTGTCTTCATATTTATTATCAATTTCTTCTACTGCCTTGCCATATCTTTCTAAAGCAGAATTTGCACTTTCCCATCCATCCGCTGAAAAATAAAGGTTTGAAAACAATTTAGATTTCATTTCATCATATTCCTCTGAAGAAAGTGTTTCACCATCCCCTCTAACAACCTCTCCCAATTCCTTTATCTGAATAATCTCTTTCTCAAGTTTATCTACAAGAGGTTTTATTGTTAAAAAAGATTTTTTTTCGGTTGAAGATATTAAAATGTCAACATCTTGAAACTCCGGGATATTTTTAATCTGCCCTGCATGTTCATAGCCATCTTCTGTCAAATCCCATTCTGAGATAGAAATCTCTTTATCTATTTTTGTCTTAGCATGCCGTATAAAAACCAATTCATTATTCATAATTCTAACTAGAAAACTCCCTTTTTAAGATATTTGCTTTTCCTTCAATCTCCGATTCTTTGGAATAAAATTAGTTATCTTTTCAGCAGACGCTTGTCCGCAACCCAAGAAGTCTCCTGTTTTTTTAGACTTCATTACCACAAAACCTCTGCCATCTTCCCCATCTGCCGGAATTAAAAGTTCTCTACCTTTCATCCATTCTTCAACTTGCCCGTCATCCAATTCAACAATATTCTTTTCTATTTGATCTGCAAAAATTTGGCTGCCTTCGATACTCAAACGGATATTTCTTCTGCCATCTTTAAATTCTATAACCTTCCCAATATAAACTCCTGCCCTTTCAATATAGACAGTACATTCGAGTTCTTGAATTTCTTTCTCTGAGAAACTTCCTTGGAATAAGAAAATTCTTTCTTCTCCTCTACGTATAAGAATTCCCGGGATTTTTTCAACACCGAATCTTGAATTAATCAGACCCAGAACATCTTTATTTTCGGATTTAGATAAGATCCTTAATTTTTGACTATTCATCTTCATCACCCCCCTGAGAGTTCTTTAATCTGGCCTTTACTTCCTTAAGACGCCTAGAGGATTTGGTTAGAGCGTATACGGTTGTAATAACCACGTAGCTTACCAAAAAATAAGCTCCAATCGCAAAATATTCAGATATTCTGAGTATATACTCTGTTGAAGAACTTGTTTGCATAAAATAATAAATAGTTCCCATTCCCAGGAATATGATTATCCCTAAAATTACCCACAAAATTTTTAATATTTTTTTCATATTTATTTAGAGGATACAAAGTTTTTAAACTTTTAGTTTAATTTTTGACTATTCATCTTTTATCTCTTTAAGCTTTTTTATCCTAGAAACAAAAAAACCCTCAGTGTTGCTGTCGTGCGGATACACCCTTCGGGTTTTCTCAACTTCTTTATTAAATTCTTTACCTTTCCAAGACCGAACACCGTTTCTCGCATTCAATTCTTTAGGAAGTTCAGGAACAAGAACTTCTATTTTATCTGAGAACTTTTCCAGTACCCAATCGATTATTCCTTCATTTTCTTCAGGCGCGTGAGTGCAAGTCGAATAAATCATTTCTCCACCCTCTTTCAAAATACCAAGAGCAGTAGAAATCATCTGCTTCTGAAGTCCGCTAAGTTGAAAGATCGTATTCGGGTTCCACATAATATATGTTTTTGGAGAGCTTCTCAATGTGCCTTCACCTGAGCAAGGAGCATCAACTAAAATTCGATCAAACTTTGTATCAAAGTTATATTTTGCAATCCGTTTGCAAAAGGCAGGGCCATCTTTTCTTGTGACTATTGTATTTGTAACTCCACATCTTTCTAGATTAGATGAAAGAATTTTCAATCTCCCAAGAGAAACTTCATTTGCGATTATTGTCCCCGTATTTTTCATCTTCGAAGCCATTTGCGTAGTCTTACTTCCAGGAGCAGCAGCCAAATCCAGAATCAATTCATTTTCTTGGGGTTTCAAAGCCAAAACGGGAAGCATAGATGCAAGTTCTTGAACATAATAATATCCCAAAAGATGCTCAAGACTTCTTCCAAGCTCTCCGGGTTGTAATTCAGAATCAATAATCATAACTTCAGGAAAATCCTTCCAAGGCTGCGAGATTTTCCAAGCATAATTTTTCTCCAGTTGTTCTTTAAGTTTCTCAGCAGAAATTTTCAAAGTATTACAACGAATTGATTTAACCGGATAAACTTCAAGAATATCTAGATAAGCCTCCAAATCTTTCTCTTCAGTAAGTAAAAGTTTTATTCTTTCCAAAAACTCTGGTTTAAGTTCTGGCTTCGGCCGTGGTTTTCTATTCATAAAAAAATCAAAGAGAAGGAGTTTATAAGATTGACTGTGAGGGGATTACTCAGAGAATCTAGAAGATAGCAAATATCTTTGCCATGTAAAGCACATAAGCTAATAGTAAGATTATCCCTTCCCAGATAGTTAATTGCCTATCTTGTATCATAAAGAAATAAAGCAGACTTGCCCCAAGCATTAGTGGAAGACTGAACAAGACAATTGTACTTGGAACTGTTAATGCCCCAAATAATGATGCGATTCCAAGAACCCCAAAAGAATTGAAAATATTTGAACCCAAGACATTACCAAAAGCCATGCCCGCGTTTCCTTTTCTTGCGGCCGAGATACCCACCGATAATTCTGGAAGAGAAGTACCTATAGCTACAGCACTTATAGCGATTATATCTTTTCCTATATTAAATATGTCTGAGATATGGATAACAGAAGCAACAACATATTTCGCTCCAAAGAAAATAAAAACACCGCTAACCAAAACTATAACAAATTGCCAAAGAACCCCCTCCCTCTTTAGTTCTTTTTTATCCCTTTTTATTTCTTTTTCTTCCTTTGAACCATGTTTCTTAGCAATAGCCCCCGCAAAAGAAAAATAGGTGATAACCCCTATGATTCCGATAATTCCTTCCCACCGATTTATTACTCCGTCAAATGCAACTATGAAGATAAAAAGTGCAGAAGCAAAAAAGATTGGCAAATCAACTCTCCAGATTTCATAATCTGTTTCTATCTTCTTTGCCACTATTCCGACAATACCCAATATAAGTAGAATATTCGCTATATTAGAACCTACAACATTACCAATAACAATTTCTGAGGCATTGGAAGTAACAGCAAATATGGAAGAGATTAATTCAGGTAAAGAAGTACCTATGGCAACAATTGTTACACCAACAACAAATGCCGGAATACCCCAGCGAATACCTATCTTTTCAGCAGCTTCAGTAAAATAATCACTTGCCTTCAATAAGACAGCAAGAGCTATAATAAAAACAAGGATCCAAATTATAATTATTGCCACCATCTTTTATATTTTAATTAATTTTATTTTCGGCTTTTCTCCGGGTTCATGTAAACCTAACCGATATTCAGTCACATTCTTAGGAACTTTATACCAGCCTTTCTTTATCAAATACTGGTTGTAATATCTTGGTTTACCCATTGCTTCAAATAACTCTTGACCAGATTCGGGGACGATTCCCCCGCCGCTTCCTTTTAAATTTTGAAGATCTCTTATCTTTAGTAAGACCAAGATAAGCGTAGTAGATAGAAGAACGCTAATTATTTGAGAGTAGAGAGCATCCACCCTTAGATAGAAGATACAAAAAAGGATAATAGAAGCAAGGACAATCAAAACAGTCCAATTTCCAAGGCCCATCTTTGACCTAGATTTAGACGAAGCAGCATTCCTATTGGCCTCAATATTTGTTAATTCTTCTAACATCCAAGAAAAGGCCATGGAGTTCTTTATAGGTTTTAACTTTCTAACCGCATCCCACATTTCCAAGAAGTAAGCCCGGTTAACTTTGTAGGGATATTCTTTAGAACCGTAGCTATCGTAAACGGAAATATAATATTTATCAATAAGTTCTCTTATCTTCCCAGAAAATTTTTCCCCGTTTATTTGCGCTGTTTTATAGAAAGAAAGAAAAAATGCATCTTCTTGTATGGCTGAAGATTGAATATTTACAAATTTCTGATAATTCCCAGAAAGAAAGTACCCAACCAGTATGGCAAAAATAAAAGTACTAACTGTCACAATTATTAAAACATCTTCAGAGACCCCGTAGCCCGGGACAAATATCGCGATTATCGCAAAGATAATAAGAGCAACAACACTCCCTTTTATAGCACCTACGTATTTCATTTTACATCAATCAATCGTTTCTTTTATTTTTAAAACTTCTGCTTCCACATTAGATTAAAATAATTAAGATAGCTTTTAGCAACATCTTTATTTTCAACAAGAACGACAAGAAGAGGTTCCGAGAAAACAAAGATTGCAATCTTATGGCCGTAGACAATTGTTGAAGTAGGTGAAAAATATTCTTTTGGTATAAATTTAAATTTGGAATTTTTTGATTTGACAATCTTTGCGCCTTGTTTTACTAAAACCCTTTCTTTAATCTTCGCGGCCTCGATCTTTCTCATAAACTGCTCGGTTTCAATAGGTAAAACCTCTTGAAATCTCCCCTCTTCCCCAAATACCACATAATCTTGCCCGACTTTGATTATATCTTTTAGTGTATGTTTAATTCCTTCTTTACCTCGATAAATCTCTGCTTTTGTTTTCTCATCCTTCAAAGCCATAATTTCTTCAAGCTTTGGAAGGGATTCCTTCAACTCTTTTTCCTTTTCCTTTAAATCTTCAAGAAGTTTTTTTGGTTCAATTGCTGAAAAATACTTGACATTACTCTCAACAAAGTAACTAACTATTGCTTTGTCAATCATTTTTTGCAAAATGCTGTAGCACAATGTTCTTTCAATACTCGAAGCTTCAGAAATCTCACTTGCCGTTGCCTTTCCAAGTCTCAACAGAACCAAATAAATCTTTTTTTCTTTTTCTTCAAATCCGATTTTACTTAATATTTCCATGATCTAATTCTGAATTCAAACTATTTAAATGTTGTGAATATTTAACAACAAAGGTATAAAAGAAAGGGTGTTATTACTATATTGAAGTAAAACAAAATGAAAACAAACGAACAAACAACAAATCAACCTCTTGAAAAAAGAGCACTTGTCGTTGAAGATGACCCTAGCGCTAGAGGAATTATTAGAAGAGCAACTGAAGAATATCGAGAAAGAATAGATTATGCTACAAATGTTCAAGATGGCTTAGATTTAGTTCATAAATCCATAGAACAAGCTAGACCTTACGGAGTTGCTTACATGGACATTGGGCTTCCTTCTTGCGAGGGTGGAGAAATGAATCGGGGTGGAGGAGTAAGGGTTATTAGAGAGCTAGGGGAAAGTTCTCCAGATACAGAAATTGTCGTCATGAGTAGCCATGCAAACCATATGGCAGAAAAAATGGGAATGAGAGCTGTAGATAAATTAAAAGCTGGAGAAGATTTAGCTAAATATTTAGGAGGGGGAGCAAATTAAAATGGAATTGGATGATACAAAATATTGGGAAATGACAACACATCCGAAAGGGAAACGATGGACTGAAAGACAGATACTCATATTCAAAGCAAGAAGCAAGGATCATGCTAATGAATTGGGAGATAGACATCTTCAAACAGTAACCGAAGCTAGGGATGGCTATGGATTACAATCAGAATTAAGAGAGAAGATAATCGTGGAAGTAGATAGACAAAAGTACGAAAATTATCTAAAAGATGTGGGACTTAATGAACAAACCTTGGATTGGATGATGGGAGTAACAACTAGATAAAATGACAAAACAAGAATTCACAATAACAAAGAAAATAGCAAAACATGGAAAGCAAGCAATAATCATTGTCCCCTCCATAATCCAAGATAAACTTTCACCAGGAACATTGACCCGGGTTACTATTGAGGTAATAGAAAAAAGACAATAAAATGGAAAAACAAACAAGATTATTAGTCGTTGATGATGAATGGGAGAAGATGGGGCTAAAATGTCTCATAGACTCTATGTTGGAGGATGACTTTTACGATATCGATTACGCTAACTCTGCAGCACAAGCAAAGAGGAGATTGGGGGCACAGGAATACTCAATAGTGTTAAGTGATATTGATATGGAGAAAAGAGGGATCGGTATAAGTTTAGCGGAACATATCAGAGATACTTATGGAATCCCAGTAGTCTTTCACTCGGGAAATGATGAGCACAGGGCCGCGGTTGAAGAAAGAGGTTTCGAATTTTATGATAAAAAAGATCTCTGTTCCACAATAGAACGATTAAAAGAACTGAAAGGAGGGAAAAAATAAAATGGCTAGAACACATAAACATAGAGCAGCTAAAATAAAAGATTTGGCATTGACCCTAACTCCAGGATATACGCATAGCCATCCCATTTGTGTTTTGGAAAGAAATGCTTTGGATGTTATAAAAACATCTTTAGAGAGAGGATATAAGTTAACGGATAAGCAATGTGCCGCATTAGTAGCAGGCTATGAAATGGCGGACTTTAGTTGGTCAAGAAGCATACAATCTAGATTATTGGGGGATGATGGACAAAGACTTGTACAACATGTCTCTCCAGAGAAATTAGCTGATTGGGCTTTTCAGATTAGATTTAATCGTCTTGGAAGATCTAATGCATATACCTTGGATAAAGCTCTTGAAGGATTGGAAGCACATGGCGAGGGTGCTCTTGAGGTTGCTATGGGGCGAACAAGAGAAAAGTATAAAAATTACTTCGATTGATTTTAATGCGATCCTGATAATCCTTTATTTTTGTTTTATTTAGTTTGTTTTTATGATAATGAGACGTAAGAATAACTCCCCTAAGAAAACTTTATAAACCTTCTATCTTACAAAATTATAGGCAAACAACTCACAGAGTTGATCTAATTCCGCAAGGAATGTCTAATAATAAAATGGAAACATTTCAATTACCACCACAAGAATTAAACGAAAAACTAGCTCAAGCTCTAAAAACAATTCCAGAATTCAAGCAACCCGAATGGTCGCAATATGTAAAAACATCTTCTGGAAAAGAAAGAACACCTGATGACCCAGATTTCTGGTACAAAAGAGCAGCAAGCATTATAAAAGAAATCAACAAGAGAGGAATCGTCGGAACAAACAGATTAAGAGTAAAATACGGATGTAAGAAAAACAGAGGATACAAACCAGAAAGATTCAGAAAAGCAAGTGGGAAAATAATTAGAACAATATTGCAGCAAACAGACGCTGCAGGTTTCACCTCAATTGCAGAAGACATCAAAGGTGTAAGAAGCAAAAAACCAGGAAGACAAATGACTGTTAAAGGAAAAGAGTTCTTGGAGAACATAAAATGCTAAAGAGAAAACGAGACAAGCTTGAAAGAAAATCAAAATTAGCAAAGCACGGCCGAAGAACAAAATGGGCCCCTGTTTGGGCAGTCCTAAAAAAATTCGGCCCCGGAAAAAGAGTTCATCCTTCACATATGACCCGTCATAGACGTTCATGGAGACAAACTAAATTGCACATAAAACCTCGAAAGCAGAGGAAGTCGCACTTCGGATAATAAGATGACAAGATGTATGAACTCTCAAAGAAAATACGCTTTCCCAGATGCATTTCTGGACTTTGCTGCTAGAGCAAATAAAAAAATATATCCTCTAATGGTAGATCCAGAGAATTGCCCAGAAGGTTTATTGGAGCCAGACCAAGTGGAACAAGAACTAGCTAAAAGATTAACTGAAATGTTGCCAAGAGCCATGGCCTTAGCCGCATTACAAAACGCAGGTTATCCCGTGGGAGATTATACTATATAAAATGACAGAAGAAACAAAAAAACAAAACACCGAAGAGAAAGTTAAAGATACTGCTAAGACTAAAGAAGATAAAAAAGTCGCTCAAACAGCTCCAAAAGAACAAAAAAAGACAATAGAATCACCAAAAGAAGTTAAGAAAGAAGAGCCAAAAGAGACTAAAGATAAAAAAGAAAAACCTTCTAAGAAAGAAAAAGAACCGGAGATAAAAAAAGAATTAGAAAGAAATTATATTGTCCCTTTAGGAAAAGCAATTAGAAAAGTTCCAAGATATAAAAAAGCAAACAAGGCAGTTAAAACAATCAAAGAATTTATCGCCAAGCACATGAAGGTTTACGACAGAGATCTAAAAAAAATAAAACTTGACAGATATCTTAACGAATTGGTTTGGGCAAGAGGAATAAGAAAACCCGTAAGAAAAGTTTCTGTTAAAGCTATTAAATATAGCGATGGCCATGTCGAAGTAGAAGCATTAGAATTATCTGAGAAATTAACATTCAAGAAAGCAAGAGAAGAAAGGTATGATCAACAGGACGAGCAAGCAGCTGAACAAGCAGCAGCTAAGAAAGCAACTCTTAAAGATAAATTAAAACAGTCTACTCAAGCGGCTCCAAAAGAAAATGTTGAAACTGAAGAAGACAAAAAAGAGACAGAAGAAAAAGAAGCTTCAGGGGCTGAACAGTCAAAGCAGTTAGAAAAAGCTCAAGCAAAACAACAAAAACATACTGCATCTGCAAAATCGAAAGAGCCTAAGCATCAAAAAAGAGTTGCACTCCAGAAATAATTAATCAAAATCTTTTCTATATTTTATAGTAAACCGATATAAATATTCTATAAAATTAATTATTTTTTCTTAACAAAGAAAACAACTACCGCAATTCCAATTAGAACAATTATAAATATTAAAGGAATTAACCATGCACCTGTTCCACCGCCAGTTACAGCCCCAGTAAGCAATGAAAAGAAACCTTCATTTGTCGAGGACCCTTTTTCTTCTGATGAATTCAAATCTAATGAACCTTCTTGGTCATCGTCTTGTTCGCCATCATCCCCATCATCCGAGTTATTTACTGGAGTTTGGGTAATTACAATAGGAGTTCCACCTCCAGAAGAACCAGAGCTGGAAGAACTGCTTGATGAACTTCCAGTATCTGTTGAACATGAACCACAATCACCTGAACAACTTGAACAAGTTTCCCCATTGTTACAAGTTCCATCTCCACAATAAGGAGACATAGAACAACCAGAATAATCTATCTCGCAACTTGCACTACATGAAATAGTTCCGGTCCAACCAGTTCCACAATCACCCGTGCTTCTTCCACCAAGATTAATTCCGTCACATTCCTCTCCAAGCTGAATAGAACTATCCCCACAAGTATCATTTTTCGGTGGCTTTGGATTAAATAATAACCTAAAATTAGATTCCTCTATTCCCCAATCTTCTTGTCCAGCATATTCTCCCAAGGGCGTAGCTTCAATACCATTGATTACAAATGCCACATCACCAGTAGAACCAAAACAAGGAGAAATCTTGATAGAATATTCCCCACCCAAAACACTCCCGTAACCAATAAGATCGTTTCCCATCATGGCTCTCAAAGGATACTCTGCATCATCCAATAAATTATCAAAAATTCCATCTTCATAAAAAGCTTCGCCCGAATAAACTTTAGGGATACTGGGAGGACAATTAGTAGCAAACACTGTCCCAACCATTAGAATTAATAAAACTAAAATAAAATACGATTTTTTCATATAAAATGAATCCAAAGTTTCTTTAAAAACATTATTGTTCTAAATGACCTATTTTTTGTTATTACTTTTATTTACAAAATTTAGCCTATAGATTTAACAGGTATTTTTGATAGACTTAACAGCAGGAAAAGAAAAAAAAGAAAAAAAAGAAAAAAATAAATTAAAATGTTTATATCGGAATTGTTGTTTTCCCAGAGTTCTTAGGATACCAAGTATCTCCATCAACAGTTGGCAAAGTTTGCCCAACAGGAGCATAGGACTCAAATTCTGAATTCTTAAATGCAGTGTCTTTTATCCATAACCAATATCCTTCGTTATTCCTAAGTATACTAGTCATTTCAAAATCTTCATCATAAACAAGTAGATCATTATCTGTCTTGTCTACGCTGTACAATGCAATTCTTTTAGGAAGAATTCCGTGAACCCTTTTATAATCCATTTGATCAAATTCATAAGGTTTTCCAACTATACCATATCTACCAATCAATGACCAAGCATTTGTTGGCACATCAACTGAAGGAGGTAACATAAATCCGCCTTGTACTTCGTTAGGGCTTACACCCATTCCTTTTACAACAGCAGATTCTTCTCCGTCCTTAAGCTTAACCCAATAAGCCTTTCCAGGAACAATGCTTTCGAGCTTTGTTATTTCTGTACTACATTTACTTCCAGCAGGTGAAGTTGGCTGCACACACATCCATTCACTTGTATCCGTGTCTGAATTGTATTCATAAGACCAAATTTGTTCAATTGGACTCGAAGAGCTACCATTAAAAACAATTCCCGGTCTTGAATCTTCAGCAGTCAAAGGGATAGACATTAAATTCCATTCCTCATCCATCTCAATAATCCAACTGTAAACGTTTACATCAAATGTAAAATATTCATATGCTCCGCTAGAGTTTTCCACCCTAACAAGAACAATATTGTTAAGTCCACGTTCATCATTTGTAGGATTTGCAGTATGTGCCATATCCCAAAAGATTTCACAACTATCTCCATTCGCAGGAGTAGATATAAGATTTGAACTAGGACTAGAGATAAGTTCACAGTCCGTTGTTCCCAACAAAGTTGTATTAAAAGATTTAGGGACACTTCCAGAATTAACTCCAAAGTCAGCTTCTAGTTCATAGAAAGCAGCAACTTCTTGAAGCGCTAATTCGTGAGGTTCTCTAACATCAACAACTTGAGTACATGTTCCGATTCCTCCATCAGTATCTTTTACTGTTAATGTAACAGTATAGACTCCTTCAGAATCAAATTCATGTGTAACAGGATTGCCAGTTGCAGAAGGTTCATCACCGAAATCCCAAGAATAAAGCATCTTAGGCATATCAGCAGCAACATCTGAAGCTAAACCTTCAAATGAAACTCCCATCATTGTGGCAGTATCGATTATACTATCTCCCAAAATTTCACAGGTAGGATTAACATTCAAAACGTTAATCACAGATTCATCATCTGAACCTGAGTTTCCAGCATCGTCAGTAACTACAAGTTCAACATCTAAAGTTTGATCACCATCAAGACAATCGTATTCTAGAGTTTCACCTTCACCAACATAAGAACCGTTAACATACCATTCCCATGAAGCAATTCCGCTTGGGAAGTTTCCTTCATCAACTGAATTAGAACCATCCAAGATGATAGAGTCTCCTTCATTACAAGTGTAAAGATCATAGTCACATATAGGCTCACAACATTCTCCTTCGCAAACACATGTTTCCCCATTTGCATCAGCAGTTGGTGCAAGATTATCTATAAAAAACTCTTGTGTATCTGAATCGCAACATCCGGCAGCACTTACTCGAATACATACCTGTTCATCATCAATCTCGCTTGTCCACTCATAAGAGTTTCCAAATATAATATTTGAAGAAATTTCTTGAAAAGAACTTTCAGGACTACATTCGCCTAATGCATAATCAAGCCAAAAACGATCAGATTCACAATCTTCAGAATTCCATTCAATAGAAACATCATCATTTTGATAACTTCCTTCTTCTGGTATCTGAATTTCTAAATCACAATCTGAACATTCATCAGAATCAAACTCAACCAATAACCACATATAGTCAATCTCAACTGCTTCCGAACCAGCACCTCCTTCGAAGTCTAATTCTAATTCGATATCTTCTCCAGCTGAAACTCTCGCCTGAACTTCATCAGTTAAATCAGAATCCTGAAAAACTAAAGTTGTCCAAGTATTGTATGGAAACGATTGATAACTTGTTAAAGATTCATCAGTAGTTGTACTCCAAAGCTGAACATTTGCTTCAATAGAAGGATCTATTTCTCTACCTAAGACGTGCACTTCTACATTTGTAACAACAGCATCCGTAGAAATAGCTTCATCCCATCTAGCCTGAAGTTCTTCTTCATCATCAAACTCATAGTAAGCTGAATCATCATAGTTTACTTCAAAAGTACATTCTGTATCAGAACCACCATCATGATTAGCTAAAGCATAATCTGGACCAATTGGACCAAAGTCAGCACTAACCATACTAGCACCAACCATCATAACTCCTAACATAAGTATTATACTTAATGTTAATTTTTTCATATTTATTTATTTAAACCTCCTTTCAGCTGTATCATTTTTAAAACGCTATGCGTTTGAATATGAGAAGAAAACAAACCGATATTGTCCATTTGAATATGAGAAAAATTGTTAGTTATCCAGAAATTTCCACCGCTTTTTATAGATAATAATTCGACCATGCAGTAATCCAAGAGTGATTTTCTTTATAAGTATTATTGTCGTCGAGAATATACCTTTTTGCGTTATTTTAAAGTAACAAACATTTTGGGA
>CAZHMB010000012.1:0-20790 GCA_964533515.1 Candidatus Woesearchaeota archaeon
GCGGCCGATATTTTTCTGTCCAAATTTCTGATGCCATATTAACTTTAAATCTAATCAGCTTATAAAGATTTTGTCACTGAAATGATATTTTAGAGAATTATTATCCCAACTATCTGGCCCTTTCCTTTTTCATCTTTCTTTTTCGTTTTTCTTTACGAAGTCTTTTACGTTGCCATTTCCAACGCATTTGGCCTTCTTTTTTCCAACGTCTTGATGATCTTTTCATTTGAGTGTTCCTATCTAAAATTTTAGAGAAGTTGGTTTTTAAATGTTATGTCCCATCCCCAGAGATTTTTACCCAAAGATTTATAAACCAATTTTTTGTTTCTTTTATTATTCGTAAGTCATTAAATTAATAATGAATATTATGCAATTTCCGATTGGAAACAGTTAAAATAACCCAAATACAACTCCAAAATGCACATTCTACAGCCGAAACATGAAAAGTTAAATGAAAACGATTCAGAAGAATTACTAAAAAAATTAAATGTTGCGAAATCTCAGCTCCCGAAAATTCTTTCGAGCGATCCTGCGTTGCCAAATGATTGTAAAGTTGGCGATATTATAAAGATCGAGAGAAAGCCGTCTAAGGACGATGAAGTTGTTATTTACTATAGGGTCGTTGTTTAAAATGAGTCCAAAGAATAATCACGTTGTTGTGAAAAAATATCTTGAGGATCATTCTCTTGTTGAGTCAAATATTGTTTCTTTCAATAATTTTATTGATCACAGAATGCAAGAGATTGTTGATGAAGTTTCTAAGGGAATAGATAATGATGATTTTGAGGTAGATCTTGGAAAAATTAATGTCGGAAAACCGGAGATTACCGAGGCTGACGGAAGTACAAAAATAATTACTCCGGGTGATGCGAGATTGAGAAATTTAACTTATTCTGCTCCGATTACAATGGAATTAACTGTTAAAAAAGATGACCAAGTTAATTCAGAAATTGTTGAGATTGGGAAAATTCCGGTTTTGGTTAAAAGTAAAGTTTGTAATACTCATGGGATGTCTGAAGAAGAATTGATAGAAAATAATATTGATCCTTTGGATACTGGTGGTTATTTTATTGTCAATGGGAATGAACGGGTTATGGTGATGACAGAGGATCTTGCGGAGAACCAGCCGTTTATAGAGAACGATAAGAAAGGGGCGTTGTATTTGAGGCTTTTCTCATCTCGTGGAACTTATAGAATACCGACGACAATTAATGAAAGTAAAGAAGGTCTTTTTAATTTGAGTTTTACAAGATTTAGGGATCTTCCGGCGATAGTTGTTTTGAAAGCGTTGGGAATGACTTCAGAAGCAGAGATAGCAAAACATATAGGAAAGGAAACAGATAGTGTTATTGTTAATCTTTACGAGTATGTTGACATCGCGACGGCAGAAGATGCTATGATGAAAATTGCTGAGATCTCAAATTTGCAAGGAACTAAGAAAGAAATTTTAGATAGAGTTAAACAAAGAATTGAAGGGTATTTATTGCCTCATATTGGGCAGAGTAAAGAAGATAGGATGAAGAAAGCGGTTACAATTTGTAAATTGATAAAACAATTTTTGGTTGTAAAAGAGAAGGGTCATTTAAGGACCGATAAGGATCATTACGCGAATAAGAGAGTTAGATTATCTGGTGATTTGTTGTCGAGTTTGTTCAGAATTAATCTTGGCGTTTTGGTTAGAGATTTACTTTATTCACTTCAGAAATCTTCGAAGAGAAAGAATTTTTATTCAATAAAGACGCTTGCGAAATCTACTTTGTTTTCTCATAGGGTTGAAAGTGCGATTGCTACTGGAAGTTGGTCTGGTGAAAGGTCGGGGGTTACTCAAAATATGGATAAAACAAATTATCTTGCGACAATTTCTCAATTACAGAGGGTCTCTTCTATGTTGCCGTCGGACCAGGAGAATTCTATGGCGAGGATTTTGCATCCAACTCATTACGGAAGATTTTGTCCTATTGAAACTCCGGAAGGAACTGAAATTGGTTTGAGAAAAAATTTGGCTTTGTTGGCAATGGTTTCAACAAGAGTTTTGATGGATGAGAATAAGTTTTTGGAAATGTTAAAAGAAAGTGGGATGGCTGTTGATGGGACCGAGGGGGAGGATGTGTTCTTTAATGGAATTTATGTCGGTAACGTCAAAGATTCTTCAAGTTTTGTTAAATCAATAAGAGAGAAAAGAAGGAATGACGCCTTGCCGATTCAGTTGAATATTCGGGAATCAAGTGATTACGGAACTATCTTAATTTCTACAGAATCCGGAAGGGTTTTGAGACCGTTGATTGTTGTTGAAGATGGAAAGAGCAAATTGACTGAACAGCATCTTGCAGGTTTAGAACAAGGGACTGTTAAATGGGATGATTTACTTAAGGAAGGAGTTTTGGAATATCTCGACGCTGCCGAAGAAGAAAATTCTTTGATTGCTTTATACCAAGATGAAATAACCTCCGACCATACCCATCTTGAGATTGATGATATTAGTTTATTCGGGGTTGTGACTTCTTTAGTTCCTTATGCGAATCACGATCAGAGTTCAAGGTTGAATCGGGGTAGTAAGACACAGAAGCAGTCGCTTGGGTTGTATGCTGCTAATTATTTTGCTAGACTTGATACTTCTGCAAGCATTTTGGAATATCCGCAAAAGCCGATTGTTAGAAGTTTTGTTTATGATACTTTGAAAAATTATCCCGCAGGACAGAATCTTACCATTGCTGTTATGACAAATGAGGGTTACAATATGGAAGATGCTTTGATTTTCAATAAAGGAAGTTTAGATCGTGGTGTTGGAAGAAGTTTCTATTTTAGGCCGTATGGTACAGTTGAAATGAATTATGCTGGTGGTCTGAAAGATGAAGTTTTGGTTCCTGAGAAAGATACTTCGGGATATAAAACAGAAGAGAGTTATGCAAAGTTGGAGCCCGATGGAATTATTTATCCCGGTGCGGATGTGAGTTCAGGAGAAGTTTTGATTGGTAAAGTTGCCCCTCCTAAATTTTTAAGTGAGGCTAGAGAGATTTCAATAAGGACTAAAAAGGAAGCAAGCGTTTCTATTAAAGAAGGAGAGACTGGTGTTGTTGATGATGTTTTTCTTGCCGAGGATAAAGAAGGAAATAGGCTCATTCAAGTTAGGATTAGGGATTTGAGGATTCCTGAATTAGGGGACAAGTACGCTACAAGTCATGGTCAGAAGGGTGTTGTTGGAATGGTTCTTCCTGAAGTTGATGTTCCTTTTACGTCGAGAGGTTTGAAGCCGGATGTTTTATTCAATCCGCATGGGTTGCCGAGCCGTATGACTGTTGGTTATTTATTGGAATTACTTGCTGCAAAAGTTGGGGCTTTGAAAGGTGAAATTATGGATGGTACTTCTTTTAGCGGGGTTGGAAAGAAAGAGCTCGAAGAGGATATGCGGGATCTTGGGTTTAGGTATGACGGTAAAGAAACTATGTATAACGCGATAACGGGAAAGAAACTTGAAGCGAAAATCTTTGTTGGAAATCTTTATTATTTGAAGTTGAAACGTATGGTTAAGAATTTGATTCATGGAAGGGCGTCTGGAAAAGTTGCGTTGTTGACTCGTCAGCCGGTGGAAGGTCGGTCAAGGGGTGGTGGTTTAAGATTAGGAGAAATGGAGCAGCAAGCTTTGGTTGCACATGGTGCGTCGCTGTTGTTGAAAGAAAGATATGATTCAGATAAAGTTGTTCTTCCGATTTGTGAAAAATGTGGAAGCATTGCTGTTGAGGACAATATTCGAGGAAAAACAGTTTGTCCGATTTGTAACAGTGAAGAAGTTCAGCCAGTTGAAGTTTCATACGCTTTCAAATTATTGCTTGAAGAGTTGCAAGGATTAGGAATACATGCAGAATTAAAAATGAAAAACAAATACGATAAATAAAATGCATAAACCGGTTAAAAAACAAATTGCTGAAATAGGATTTAGTTTACTTAGTCCTGAGAAGATTAAGAAACTTAGTGCGGCGAAAATAGTTACACCAGAACTTTATGATATTGACGGATATCCTGTTGATGGTGGTTTGATGGACTTGAGGCTTGGAGCTATTGATCCGGGTGTGAGGTGTCGAACATGTGGTGGAAGAATCAAAGAATGTTTAGGACATTCTGGAAGTATTGATCTTGCAAGAGCGGTTATGCATTTGAAATATATTCCTTTGATTGAATTGGGTTTGAGATCTTTTTGCCACGATTGCGGAAAACTTTTACTTGATGATAATGCTTTGAATAAATATTCTCCGAGTGAAAGGGCGAAGAAGGCGAAGGATAAAAAGAAATGTCCACATTGCCAAGCTAATCAGGAAAGAATTAAGTTGGATAAACCGACGAGTTTTTTTAGAGGCAAGACAAGGGTTTTCCCGACACAAATTCGTGAGATGCTTGTTAATATTCCGGATGAAGAATTACAAAAAGTTGGGGTAAACACAGATACTTGCCGTCCCGAATGGGGCGTTCTTACAGTTGTTTTGGTTCCGCCCGTGACTGTTCGTCCGAGTATTATTTTGGAAAGTGGTGAAAGATCAGAAGATGATATAACTCACAAGTTGAGCGATATAATTAGGGCGAATCAAAGGTTGTGGGAAAATTTGAACGCCGGTGCGCCCGAAGTTATTATCGAGGATCTTTGGGATTTACTTCAGTTTCATGTTACAACTTTTTTTGATAATACTGTTTCAAGAATCCCTCCAGCCAGACATAGAAGTGGGCAACCCTTGAAAACAATAACAGAAAGAATCAAAGGTAAAGAAGGAAGAATTAGAAAAAATCTTGCAGGTAAAAGAGTTAATTATTCCGCGAGAACAGATATTTCTCCTGATCCTGAAATTGAAATTAATGAGGTTGGTGTGACCCTTCAGATTGCGACGAAGGTAACTTCTGCTGAGACAGTAAATGATTTGAATCTTGAGGAAATGAAAAAGTTAGTTAAGAGAGGAGATGAATATCCCGGAGCAATTTATGTTGTTAGGCCGGATGGAAAAAGAAAAAAGATTACTGAAGAATTGAAGGACGAGATTATTGAGGAGTTGGTTTCAGGGTATAAAGTTGAAAGACATCTTCGGGATGGCGACGTAGTTTTGTTTAACCGGCATCCAAGTCTTCATAGAGGAAGTTTGATGGCCCACTTCGTGAAAGTTCTTCCGGGAAGAACTTTTAGATTACATCCTTCAACCGCAGGACCATATAATGCCGATTTCGACGGTGATGAGATGAATATTCACAGCCCGCAAACAGAAGAAGCAAGAGCAGAAGCTAAAATTCTTTTGGATGTTAAAAGAAATATGTTTTCTCCTAAGAACGATACTAATTTAGTTGGTTGTATAAAGGATGCTATAACAGGAAATTATCTACTTGGCCAAACTAGTTTTTCTAAAGAAGATGCAAATCAATTGCTTTATAGTTCTGGATTGAATATGAAGATAAGTAAAAAAGAAATTGAAGGTTTGGAATTGTTCTCTCAACTTCTTCCAAAATTTGATTATAAGTCGGAGAATCTTACTATTAAAGACGGAACTGTTTTGAAAGGTGTTTTGGATAAATATACTTTTGGTGATGAGGACGGAGATTTAGTTAAAGAGTTGGATAAGACTGTTGGAAGAGAAGAAACTTTTGATACTGTTAAAAGAGCTTTCAAACTTGGAACAAAATATTTGACAAATAGGGGAATTACAATTGCACTGAACGATTTTGATTTAGATGCTGGCACTCTCGGAGAAGCTAGTGAAGTTGTGAAAAAAGCTTCAGATAAAACTTCGGAGATTATTGATTCTTATGAGAAAGACACCTTGGATATTATTCCGGGGAAATCTCAAGAAGAGTCTAGGGAAATTAACATTTTGCAGACGTTGAATGAGATTAGAACAAAGATTGGTAAGATTGTTAAGACTAATTTCCCTAAAGACAATCCTGTTAATTATATTATAACTTCTGGTGGTGGAGGAAATATGTTGAACATTACGCAGATGGCTTGTTGTGTTGGTCAGCAGTCTTTTAGGGGTAGAAGAATTGATATGGGTTACAATGATAGAACGCTTTCATTCTTTAAGAAACATGATCTTTCTCCTCGGGCGAGAGGATTTATTGATAGTTCGTTTATCAAAGGTTTAAGACCTGATGAATTTTTCTTCCAGTCTATAACCGGTAGGGATAGTTTGATGGATACTGCTTTGAGAACTCCGAAATCAGGTTATTTATATAGAAGATTGGCGAATGCGCTTCAGGATTTGAGAGTTGAATATGACGGAACTATAAGAGATGGAAACAATAATATTATCCAATTTAAGTTTGGTGATGATGGGAAAAGTATTCCTGAGATGCATAATGGTAAAGATATTGAACCTGGTGAAGCTATTGGTATTGTTACTGCCCAAAGTTTTGGTGAAAGTTCGACACAGATGGTTTTGAATACTTTCCACATGGCCGGTGTTGCAGAAATGCAGGTTACTCAGGGTCTTCCTAGGTTGATTGAGATTTTCGACGCGAGGAAAAAACCGAGTTCACCTAAGATGGAAATTTATATGAATAAAGAAAATAATAATGAAAATTCAGCGAGGGTTTTTGCTGAAAAGATAAAACAAGTTACTCTTGAAGAAATTTCAAGTGAGGTTAATTTGAATTTTAGTGAGAAAAAAATTGAAATTGTTATTGATAAAAAAGGTTTACAAGCAACTCATACAGGGATTAAGAAAGTTGTTGAAAGATTGACTGATTTGGACTTTAAAGTTAAAGAATCTAGCGACGGCAATTCTATCTCTTTGAATGTTTCAGAATATGATTTCAAGGAAATTTACAAACTTAAAGAAAAATTGAAGAAAGCAATAATTTCTGGTGTAAAAGGAATTGAGCAGGTTTTGATTGTTAAAAGAGATAGTGATTATGTTATCGTTACTCTTGGAACAAACTTGGAAACTATTCTGAATTTGAAAGAAGTTAATACAGATAGGATAATTTCTAATGATTTCTATGAGATTGCTGAGATTTTAGGAATTGAAGCTGCTCGACAATTAATAATGGAAGAGATTCAGGATACTCTTGACGGGCAAGGTATTGATATTAATCAAAGACATTTGAAACTTGCTGCGGACGCGATGACTTCTTCTGGAATGGTTAAAGGAGTTACAAGAATGGGAATTATTGCGCAGAAAGCTTCTATTTTAGCAAGGGCAACTTTCGAAACTCCAATAAAGCAGTTCGTGAACTCTTCGATTAAAGGAACAACAGATAAGTTGAGCAGTGTTATCGAGAATATAATTTTGAATCAGCCGGTTCCAATTGGTACGGGTCTTCCTGGATTGTTGGTTAAAGTTACAGGACCTTTGACAAAAAAAGATAAGGACAAAAAATCAGCTGAGAAAAAGACAGTTGAAAGAGTTAATAAATAAGGGCTATTCTCCTCGATAAATTAGGCATGCAAAGATTTATAAAACGATTCTATCTTTCAAAATTAAGTACATTCAAAATGGTGAATACATTAAACATGCAGGACATTCGGTATCTTAATCTTTTTAGTCGAATTACTCGAATAGATACAAGACATTTTTTTAAATATAATGAGCATTTAGTTTTCGGTGTTCCTCGAGGACAATTATCTAGGGCTATCGGAGAAAAAGGATCGAATGTTAGACAGATAAGCCAAATTTTGAGAAAAAGAGTTAAGATTGTTGCTCTGCCGAATGGAATTGAAGACGCGAAAAAGTTTATTGAAGCTATTATTAATCCAGTTACATTCAGAGAGTTGAATATAACTGATAAAGAGATTGTTATTAATGCCGGAAGTCACAGCAAAGCTGCTTTGATTGGAAGAAACAAAAGAAGATTATTGGAACTGGCACAAGTTGTTGAAAATTATTTCGGAAAAGAGTTAAGGATTGTTTAGGGAATTATTCTTTAGGTTTGTCTTCTTTAACTTCTTCTTTAGAAGGTTCTTCTTTCTTTTCAGCTAATTTATTTTCAAATTTTATTCTTCTTATTTCGCAAAGTGAAAGAGGATAAATCTTTTTCAATTTTATACTTAACTCTTTTTGGAGCATTCCTTTTAGAATGTTGTCAAAAACATCTTCTGTTGTTTTATCTTTTACATATTTTGTAAGTTCTTCTTTGCATAAATTTCTTAGCGCTTTTCTCACAGATCTTGGAACTTTTCTTCTTGTGATTAAAAAAGGTTTTAGCTTCAATTGTGCGTCTTTACATTCTGTAGAGAAAGAATCCTCGACGTAGTTTGAACCTTTCCTTACCATTCTTTTTAAGAAATATGGAAGAAGTTTCAATTGTCTTGGCACCGAAGTTAGTTCTTCTGAATCTTTTGTTTTTTTGACAATAAGTTGAAGCAATGCACCCTTTCCTTTTAGTATCCTTGTCAAATCATAAGTTATTAATTTGTCTTCCAATTCTTCAGGACTGAAAGCAAGTAGGTCTGTTGCCCTTTTTATCAGAGGCATTTCGACGCTGAAAAATCTTTTTTTCTTTTTTAATTGAGCCATGCGAGGACACCCCCTGTTTTCCTCGCGCTCCTTCCTCGAAGCGCTGAAGGGCGATTTCCAGAAATGCCTTCTAGGGAAATCGCATAAATTTTATTTAATTTTTGAAGTTTCATTCTTGTTGTTGTTTACCTGCACGTTTATTTCTTCTTGATTTTCTGTAAAGAGATTTTTTACATTCTTTACATGAATACATTATGTTTGTTTTCTTTGTGGTTTTTGATTTTCTTTTGAAGGCCGATACTGCGGGTTTTGATCCCCAACGACCTTTGTTTCCGATTCCTCTTCCGAGTCCACGTTTTTTCGCTCGTGAAATTGAACCTCTTGTTAAGGTTCCTCTTTTATTTCCTGCGCTGACTACTTTTATTTTTTGTTCTGTCCTTTTTTTACAGAATTTGCAATATCTTTTTGTTGTCTTAGGAATTTTGACCATGAAAATTTATCTGTAAAAAGGTTTATAAAGTTTTGGTTATGTATGGTCCTCCAGTTAAATCAAAGGA
Source organism: Candidatus Woesearchaeota archaeon (assembly GCA_964533515.1). Lineage (GTDB taxonomy): Archaea > Nanobdellota > Nanobdellia > Pacearchaeales > GW2011-AR1 > CAZHMB01. Next base: position 8,984 of record CAZHMB010000012.1, read on the forward strand.
ACCCGCTGGTTCCTTGGAAACCTCCTTGAAGTGCGGGTACCCTAAAGGGCACGAGACGGCGATTTCTAAATGTCTCCTGCGAAATCGCGCGGAATATTCTGAGACTTGTAAATCTTTGGATATAGAAAGTTTTTTATACTTATGGTCCTGTAGTTATCCCGGGAAAGTTTAAAGAAAACTAAAAAATGGGACGAATAAAATTTAAAAAAGGACAGCAAAGAAGGTTTTTTCAGAAAGTTTTGGAGAACATTGGATGTCCTTCTCTTCGTGAACTTCGTAGACGGGGAGTGAGCGTTGAATATTCAAGTCTGAAAAACTATTATTCTGAAGCTTTGTTTTTACCTGAAGATGTTTTTGATGAATTGTGTAAGTTAGCGAGGATAAATAAAAAGAAATTAAGATTTGAAATTCTTGGAGATAGCTGGGGGCAAGTTATTGGAGGAAAAAAAGGGAAACGAAAAAGAGGGATTTTGAAAGGTCGTCGGAAAAAGGAGCGCCGCTCGGCGTACCCCAAATTGCGGAATTCTGGGGCAAAAAAGTGAGATCCAAAAATTTTCTTAAAATTTTTGTCTGATACAAAACCAAGGGTTTTGTACACTTAGAAGATGTTCGGTGTGGCGGAAGAAATAGAGACTTGAACATATAAATGTTTAAAAATAAGATTGTGGTTGTTCTTTTATGGTAGAACAAACTTCAATATTTACTCCCGGAGAATTTTATACGGTTATGGGAAGGGATCCAATAAGACATTCAGCAGAAGATATTGATCAATTTCATCCTGCGATGTATGTGCGTGATGAAAAAATTAGTCGTAGTGGTTGGCAGGGGCATGTTTTTGCTGCACTTACGAAACAGGGAGGAATTTTGTTAAGAGTGAAAGTTCCACTTTGTAGATTTGATATTGTTGGAAGGTTTGTTACTTCTCAAGGAAATTTAGATACTCCGAGCGTTATTTGTCCGCGAGATGAAAGAGCCGAAAGTGTTAATACCTTTATTGATGTTGCTTATTCTTTATGCAGGAAAAAAGGTCTGCATGTTACAGGTCGTGAGAGTGATATTTACGATTTAGCCGCACATATGCCTGAAGATGAGAGAGCGAGATTAAGATTAATGATTGATCATTATCATAATAGGGATTCTTCTTGAGAAAAAATTATAAAGTCCCTTAATCTGATTTTTTAATGGTCTTGTAGTCCAATGGCTAAGACGAATCCTTGACTATGAAAGGAACCCGCTGGTTCCTTGCAAACTTCCTCGAAGTAGGAACGGCGATTCTTAATTGCCCTCGGGAGAATCGCGCATATTCATCAAAATGGATTAGATCACAGTTCAATTCTGTGCAGGACCATCGCAACCTTTAAATATTCTATTTTGTTTTCCCTGGTATGGCAAATAAGAGTGTGATGTGGGTTGGATTTATAGTGTATGTTGTCTTTGGACTTTATGTTATTAACATGGCTTTTGAATATTTTAAAATTCCTGAATCTGTTTCAAGTTTCAGCGATTGGATATTTGTTATAGCTGGTTTATTGTTAGTTTGGGGTGGAGTTAATTTCTTAAGGGTTGGTATGGGGAAAGCGAGAAGGCAAAAAGTTCAGGAGCGTCAATAAAAAGTCCCTCAATAAACTTTATATAAGGTATTTTCTTAATTTCTTTAATGATAAAAGAGGAAGGTTTTATGTTTAAAAATTTCAAAAAAAATAGGGTGGGGCAATTAACAATCTTTGTAATTATAGCGATAATTCTTCTAGCTGCTGTTGGAGGTTATTTTATTTTTAGAAGCAATTTTAATCCAACAACTCTTTCGTCTGAGATGCAGCCGGTTTACGATAATTTTCTTTTATGTTTAGAAGAAGAGACAAAGACAGGGATTAATTTACTCGAGAGCCAGGGGGGTTATATTTATGTTTCTGAATTGGAATTTGAACCTGGAAGCCAGTTCAGCCCATTTTCTTCAATGCTGAATTTTTTAGGCAACCCAATTCCTTATTGGTATTATGTCTCTGGAAATAATATTCCGAAAGAACAAATTCCGTCTATGGAAAATATGGAGGAAGATTTGGAGATATTTCTCGAGGAGAGAATTGATAAATGTCGGTTTGACTCTTTTTATGAAAACGGGTTTTCAGTAATTCAGGATGTGGAAAATATTGAATCGAGAATTGAAATTGATGATAATGTGGTTAATGTTAAAATCAATATGGGATTTGAGATTTCTCGAGGTGAAGAAACAGCTTTGGTTCGGAATCACGAGGTAATTGTTGGTTCAGATTTAGGAAAATTGTATTCGGATGCTTTGGAAATCTATGAATATGAACAGGAAGATTTGTTCTTGGAAAATTACGCAGTCGATATTTTGAGATTGTACGCTCCTGTTGATGGTGTTGAAATTGATTGTAGTCCTTTAGTTTGGAATGCCGAGGAAGTTTTTGATGATTTAGAAGAAGCTATCGAAGCGAATACTGTTGCTTTGAGAACTCCTGGAGGAAATTATGAATTGAATACTGAATATAGCAAATACTTTATTGTTGATGTTCCTGTAGATAGTGAAGTTAGGTTTTTGAATTCGCAGAATTGGCCGAATTCTTTTTCGGTAAGTCCAAGTCAAGGCCCAGTTTTAATGGCTGAGCCCGTTGGTAATCAGCAAGGCTTGGGAATCTTAGGGTTTTGTTATGTTCCGTATCATTTTGTTTACGATATGAAGTATCCTGTTTTAGTTCAGGTTTATGGTTATTCAGATATGGGGATGGAGATCTTTCAGTTCCCTCTTGCGGTTGTAATAGAAGGGAACGTTCCAAGAGAAGCTTTGGATGCATCTGCTGTCGGTGGAAATGCAGAGATTGAAGATTTTTGTATTTATAATAATTCTGTTGTGAGTGTGAATGTTTACGATACAAACCTAAATTCTGTCGAGGCAGATATCTATTATGAATGTTCAGGAACAAGTTGTTATATTGGAAAAACAGATTCGGTTTCTGGATTGACAACCGGTTTTCCAGATTGTGTGAACGGAAGATTGGTTGCTGAAGCTCCAAGTTATGAAAATGGGGGGGAGATCTTCTCAAGTGTTGAAGGTGGAAGTGTTGAAATAATTTTAGAAAGAGAATATGAATTAGATGTTAATTTGAATTTAGGAGAGGGCAATCTTAATTCAGCGACTATCAGTTTTGACAAAAATGGTTCTGGAAGTAAAGTTATATTTTATCCTGATCAAAAGATTGTTAATTTAAGTGAAGGTCAATATGAGATAAAGGTTATGGCTTATAGAGATTCAAGTCTGAGATTGCAAGGGCAGACTTATGAGCAATGTGTTGAGGTTTCTCGTTCGGGAATTGGAAGTTTAATTGGTTTGACTAAAGAAGAATGCTATGATGTTGAGATTCCAGCGACGAATATTGAAAATGCTTTGGCTGGTGGCGGAAGCCAAAATTATTATATCCTCGAATCCGAATTACAATCAGGAAAAATAAATATCGTAGGAGAAAATTTACCGATGCCAGTAAGTCTTGAACAGCTTCAGAAAAACTATGAAATTTTTGAGGGCCAATCATTGGAGGTAAGTTTTGGATAAAATGAAAATCAAAGATTTTCAATCATTTAAATTCCAAAGGAAATTCAAATAAAATGAAAAATAGAAAGATAAACAAGTTGATGGGCTTTTTCTTAATGGGAATATTAATAGTTTCGCTTCTGCCTTTTTCACTTGTCAATATAAGTGCGACGTGGACTAGAAATTCTGCTCAGATTGATCAATATGCTTATGGGGGTTCAGGTCAGAGTTTACAGTTTGATCAGCAGACTTGTCAAGAAGGAGGAACAGATTTTGTTTTGCAGATTGCTCCTTTTGGATGCGAGCCGAGTGTTATTAGAACAGATTTGCTTGAGGAACAGAATGTTCCTGTGTTTTGTCAGATAGCAGCGACGCAAATTAACCCTTTGATTAAAGTTGAAGCGATTGAAAGTATGAGTTTTTCAGGGGATTATCCTCAAGAAGTTTCTGGTGTTGGTTTTCATCCTGCAAGGTCTGCATTGGGAATAGAAGGGACTGGAGGAAGTTTGAATTCCCCGATCTTAGAAAATATTGGTTATGCCGTTATCGTTTTAAGACAACAAAGAAATTCCTCTTCTTTACAAAATTGCGAATCTTCTGTTGGTGGAGATATATGTTATGTTGAAGGAAATTTAACAGCGAGGATAAGATATGATATCGGAAATGCTTATGGTGTTGGAAAATCTGAGTTTTATTTACCTACTTCGACAGATTCAGATTGGCAAGATGAATTTAATAGTTATGGTTTCTGGAATGGTAGAGGATATTTGAAAGCAGATTATGTTGATGAAGATGGGGCAAGAATTTCTATCTATGCTGATGAGAACTTGCAAAACAAAATCGCAAGTGTTAATTTGAACAAAGGAGAAACTTCAAATCAGATTTATCTCCCAGGGTTTTATTGTCTTGCTGGCCTGAAAGTTAGATTGAATAATCTTGTTGATCCAGATACTCATGCGGTTTTGAGGGTAAATGCTGACGATGTTTTTGTAAATAAAAATGGAAAATTTGTTGACAATTTATGTACTGTTACAAAAATAGAAAAACAAGGGTTGGTTCAAAAAGTTGATGTTCGGTGTAATACTGAAGATAGAGAAGATAGAAGTTTTACTCTTGAGGTTAGGCCAAAAGTTAACTTAGATATCGGGGGAGAAAACGATTATGAAATAGGGGAGAAGCTTCCAATTCCCGGAAAAAATATTTATTTAGGATTTATTGGTTCAAAAGGAAATTCGGGAGAGTTAGATGATTTGTATGTTCGGTTGGTTGAGTTTAATTCAGATCAAGGGGGAAATCTTTCAGAAAGTCAGCTTGAATCTATTGCGGGAATTGATAAGAAATTCAGTAGAAAAGAAGTTAAGAAAATAGAGAGGGATCAAACTATTGTGGGAATTCCGCTTACAGCGGATAAATTTTCTTTGATAAATCTTAGCGGGATTGATTGGGATGTGAAACTCATGGGTTTTGGTCAGGCGCAAAATAATTGGGATTTAGAAAGTTTTACTGAAGCTGCCGGGAGTTCAGGGGAGATTGGGGCAATGAAAACGAATTACGCCCTTGCTGTTCAGGATTACAAAAGTATAATTGATAATTATGGAAAGGAAAAAGATACTTCTAATAATGGAAATGAGTTTGGAATTGATGCTTATGAAAAGATGATCGAATTGGCGGAAAAAGTTGGTCAGAATAAAGATATGTTGGAGTTTTGTTTGGATTATAAAAAAGATTTTCCAAATTCTTATGGGAAATTTAATGGTTGTACTGAAAGTTATAAGTTTTCAAATTCAGCAGTGAATTCAAAAGTAGTTTTAATCAATGGTGGGGCAAAAAGAATTTCTCTTCAAGGAATAGAAGAACCGGATTTTGAAGATTATGGTGTGAGTATTAATGTTTTACAAGGGGGTGAATTAGTTGGAGAACCGAAGAATCTTGGAAAGGAACAAATAGGGTATATAACTGAAAGCGGGGATGTTTCCGAATTTATCCAATTAGAAAAGATTATTGATGAGGAAAATGTTAGAGTTAATGTTGCATTGCAACCGGCAGGGTCTGGTGTAACAACTTCAACGACTTCGGCAGTTCCAAAAACTCTGAAATTGAATCAGCCCGAGAATTTTGGAAGTAAATATACTTTAGTTTTGAAAAAGATTAATCTGAAAAAAGAAGCGCATGTTTCTTTGTTGCCTAATGTTGAAAATACTTACAGCGAGGCTAGTTTTCCATTTAAAGTTGGAATCGAGAAAAGAGCAATTCAGTTGAGTCCTGAGCAAGCTTTAGATAAGATAGAAGATTTGAATGATACAATTGAGGAATGGGAAGATAAATCCGAGAAGCTTGGAGAGATTGTTCAAGGTTTGAAAGGAGCATGTATTGCAATGCAAGGATTTTTGACATTAAAGAATTTTTTAGGAAATCTTGGGGGCGAAGGAATCGCTAGAAAAGAAGTTATGAGAAATGTTGGGGGCATAAATGATCTTTGTCAGAGAGCGACTAAAGAAATGGGTGTTTTCCCTGATCAAGATAAAATTTATGGGGATTTAGATGAATGTCATCAAGCTCAGGACAAATTGATTGGGGATTTAGTGAAATCAAGAGCAGAGGGCCAGAGTAAAGTTGAAGATATCTTTCAAGATATTCAAGACCGGAAGGATATTACAAGTACAAACTTTTTAGGAAAAAGAACTATCGATGATGAAAAATTATTAGAAGAAATGCTTGAAGATTCTAGAGTGATTGGTTCTTTGGATGAGTTAATTTCTGTTGGAGAAAATATAAATGTTGGGGGCAAAAACGTTTCTACTTCAATAATTATAGATGCTCTGAAAGACAAGGAAAATAAAAATTATATTGGTGTTCATGATTTGAGAGATTTGATTTTGGAAGCTGGGTATTTGAATTCAAATAATGTTGTTGAGCAAAGTATGGCTCAATCAAAGGTGAAAAGTATCCTTGGGGATTTCTGGACAGGTGTTGAAGGGCAAGTGAAAACTAATTCGTTTTCACAAGATATTACTGCATCTCAACTTAAGGGAATTGATTATACTTCGGTGGGTATTCAAGGAAAGAATTTTACAAGGATTTACAATAATCCTACTACTGGACAAGAATATTTAATCTTATTGAATAACGACAGGGTTGTTATAGGTACCTATAAAATCATTTCTGGGGGGGCATTAGAGAAGGTTACATCGAACAATGGCAATGATCTGAATCCTTTGAATCTGATTTATGAGTTTAGGAATTCTGAAAGTTACAACAATCCTTTCACAGCGTCGTATGGCGAATCAGAACCCAAGGCAAGATTTTATGAAACAGAACCTTACAAGGGGTTGCCAGCGATGATTCCTTTTGATACTCAAAATGGATGGTATGTTGCTAGTCAGCAAACCCTTGGGGTTGGAACTTCAATAAAAAGTTATGATGAATCTGGAAGGGCGAATAGTTTTTGGTTATGTAATGTTGGGGCGAACGGAAGAGAAGAGTTTCCAAGAAGTGGAAATGGTGATGATAAATGTCAACAGATGAATTCTTTTACCCCCGGAACGGCTTTGTCTTTTGCAGGCTTGGAAGCTTCTGAATCAACTAAACTTGTTGAATGTGCGCAAGATGCGATTAAAGAGGCTTCACAACAATCAGATAGTAATAGTATTCAGATTAATACTAAATGTGGCGGAAAAGTTTCATTGGAAGTTGGAAATCCTGCGGTGAATCTTCCTGACGTTGAATGTACAGATGTGATGTCTCCTGGAGATTGTAAATTATTATTTAATGTTTGTGATCCGGTTTTATGCCCTTCATCAAGATGTGATCTTGGAGGAAGATATCCTGTAAGGGATGTTATTCAATCGGGAATTGTTGGAAGTATTGCTTTATGTTTGCCAAATTTTATTGGTTTCGGAGGAGAGGTTTTTGTTCCTGTTTGTTTAACTGGGATAAAAGCGGGTATAGATGGGTTGTTGAGCATCTTCAAAAATTACAGGGATTGCTTGCAAACAAGTTTGGATACTGGAGAAAACGTGGGGGTTTGCGATGAGATTCATTCAATTTATTTATGTGACTTTTTTTGGAGACAAGGATTGCCGGTTATGGATATTTTAATTCCAAGTTTGCTTAGTGCGGCTTATGGGGAGAATGTTAAAGGAGGGGGGGAATATTTAGGAGTTACAAATTCGTGGGATACAGCGAAGAAGTCTATTGATTATTTTACTCAATATTATGGGGCGAACTCTTACAAAGCTTTCAAAGCGAGGACGACGCAGGATGTTGCCAAGGATGCTCTTTGTGGAGTCTTCATGTCGGGAGTTTATCCCGCAGGAGGGGATTTATTAGATAGTTTGACTGCTCCGGATTCTCCTGCGCAATTTCACGGAAGGTTTGATGAGATTCCTTTTACAGATAGAACTGTTCCGCCGGTGTCGCAGTATAAAGTGTTTTATCATATTTATGCCGGTAACGACCAGCAAGCGACTTATAGCGTTTATTTGAAGGGTGCTTCAGAGAGTTCATATTATCAGGACACTGGGGCTGGTTATTCGAGGCAAGTTGCTTCAGGTTATATTGCTCCCGGAGAGTATGCTTCAGAGACAAAGGATTTCACAGCACCGGCGGGATATCAGCAGATGTGTATTCGAGTTAATGCTCAAGAAGAATGTGGGTTTAAACAAGTTACAACAAGTTTTGGAATTGATTATTTGACTGAACAATATGTAGCCGATCAAGCGAGTCAGACAAATATTGAAACAGAGGCAGCCTGTATTTCTGGAACAAGGAGTATAGGGGCTTTGATCAATTCTCCGGCTGGGGCGGCAGAGGAGTTGGCGGATCCGGCAATCTACAATAGAGGAATAGTAAGGGTATGCGCAACAGACAATCCTGGAAAAGGAACAGATCCTTATTATAATACTGGAGATTCAAGATGGAAACAAGTTGGAACATGTGGAAATACAAACACAAAATGTTGGTTGGATGGCGAGAGTGTTAGAGATGTTATACAAGATACGCAGTTGGAGAATGAAACTTTGCAAACCACTGCTCAGAGCATGATGGAAAGGTTGAGGGCTGAAGGAGGATACTTGGATGAGAGGATTAATATTGAATTGGATGAACTTGAAGGTAAGGCAGATGATGAAAAAATAATTTATTTGACGGCCCTATTAGATAAAATGTTGATGAATGGAAATAAGGCGAGAATTTTGAAGTTGAGGGCTGCGGTTTATGCAAAGATTGCTCTGGGGTTGAGAGATATTGTTTGGGAGAATTTGAATCTGGAGAGGGGGGAGACGACAAGCCCGCCGGAAGTACCGGTTGTTAATCCGGAGCCTGTGACTTGGGGAGATTTGGTTACAGAAGGTTTAGGTAGGTTAAATGGTTCTCAGATGTTTGTTAATATTGAAGGTACTTGGGAGAGAGTAAAAGAAGATTCATTTGATTATGAAAATCAGCAAGTTCCTATCATTAAAGGTGGAAGCACAAAGATTTACTCTGTTAAAAGAATAGGGGGGGAGATTGTTTTAACAGATTCTGTTTTAGTTTAATCATCAAAACCTTTTTATATCCATTTCTAATTTTACTTTTATGCGGGGATGCCGGAGTGGTCAAACGGGACAGGTTTAGGACCTGTTAGCTTATCGCTTACGAGGGTTCGAATCCTTCTCCCCGCACTAAGAAACCTAAGCGGTTTCTTAGCAACTTCCCTTCCTTTGCGGAAAAGCGATTTCAGAAATGTCTCCTGCGAAATCGCGAAGAATTCTTATCACGATTTACAAAACCTTTTTAATCCTCTTTTAATTCATTAATTCATAAAATGTTAACACCTCAACAAATATCTGAAATACGTGAGCATCTTGAGAAAGCGCAGAACCCGGTTTTCTTTTTTGATAATGATCCTGATGGTTTGTGTAGTTTTCTTTTACTTCAGAGATGGGTTGGGCGAGGGAAAGGAGTTTCAATAAGATCTTTTCCAGAATTGGATAAAAGTTATTTTAGGAAAGTTGATGAATTGAAAGCGGATTATGTTTTTGTTCTAGATAAAAATTCTGTTTCAGAAGGATTTTTGGAAGAATGTTTGAAGATTAATATTCCTGTTGTTTGGATTGATCATCATGTAGTTCCTGAAGAAATGAAAGAAAGACTTGGGAAGTTTGATTATCATAATCCCCAATACAATACGGGGAAAAATAAATCTGGGGAGGCGGTGACTTCATTATGTTCTCAGGTTGTTAACAATGAAAAAGATGATTGGCTTTCAGTTGTTGGTAGCATTTTTGATAGATATTTTCCAGAGGAAGCTTATAAAAGTTTTAAAGAAAAATATCCTGAGTTAGCTATTGATTCGGAGGACGAATGGGAAATTTATTATAATTCTGAAATAGGGAAGATAGCAAGAATTTTTAGTTTTGCATTAAAAGATAGGACGACAAATATTGTAAGGATGACAAAATTTTTGATGGATGTTAAATCTCCGAATGAAGTTTTGGAGGAGAGCAATGGGAATAAAACAATGCATTCTCGTTTTAAAGAAATAAATCAAAAATATCAGATTCTTTTGGAAAAAGCGAAGCAAGAAGGAAGTGTTCTTGACAATGAAGACCAGGTTTTGTTTTTTAGATATTCGGGAGATCTAAGTATTTCTTCGGATTTAAGTGACGAGTTGGTTTATTCTTTCAAAGATAAAATTGTTGTTGTGAATTTTGTTACTGGAAATAAAGTTAATGTTTCTGTTCGTGGTAAAAATATTAAAGAAAAAGTTTTGAAAATTATCTCTGAGTTTGAGGGAGCGACTGGCGGAGGGCATGACAATGCGGTTGGGGCAATGATTCAAGTTAAAGACCTAGAAAAATTCAAAGAAGAGTTGGAAAGGATCTTTTGAATTCTGCTCCGCAAATTTTGTTAGGTCGTTTATAGGAATTTCTCCTCCGTTTGAATATTCTTCTGCGAGATTTCTGATTGTTTGATAGACCAGCCCATCAACCCCTGAGACTAAATGTCTAGAGATATTTTCTTCTGAAGCTGATCCTGAAAAAAGAATTGTTGTTTTGAAGGGGTGTTCTTGTTTTGGATCAAGAGAAACAAATTTAGGGGTATCTTCTCTTTGGCCTTCTGCCGTTGCGCTACCTAAAAAAAGACTTTTGTGGGGATTTACTAACCTTAAATCGTAGCCCCACTGCCCAGTTCCCGAAACATTGAGTTGTCTGATAACTAATTTTGTTGTCATGCTTTTAAACTGATTTTGTTGGTTTATAAATTTTTACTTCTTTATAATAACAATTTTACCGACGGGAAAATAGAAAAGTATTTAAATAAAGGATTCTTGTATATAACATGAGTATGGGACTAAGACAGGACATGTGGCAAGCTTCATTTGTAGCTTGCGGCGTCTTTAAGTGCCTGACCTATACTTCAATTAAACTTTCACATTAATTCGGTCAACAAACCCCGGGTTGATGAAGAGAGTTTATTTCTAAACTATTAGAGATTCGGGATTGATTGGTTGGATTTTGTGATTCGCATAAAATGCGGGATGAAAACGAAATGCAAAAAACATTGATGAGAGAAAGTGATCAAGCAGTTTTAGAAGAAGCATTCGGTGACCTTTTATCGAGGTCTGTTCGAATGGAAGCTGATCTACTTTTAGCAATAGAATCATCAAATTAACGAAATAGAAAAGGAATTCCTGGCTTAATGTCAGCTATAGATGTTGGGCTAGCTGTGGTGATAGAGAATTCTATGTTAATAACTTCTTCCGGCGTAAACCCAATAATCTGCGGGTTTGTTACATATAATACATTTCTTTCCTTTTGGAGATTCGTTCTCTGGATCGATGAATAAAACTTTTGCTCCTGCGAGTTCAGATTTTAACATTTCTTCACATTCAGGGGAATTGCATAAAGGAACTTTTACAACTTTTTTGTCTTTTATTAATTCTATTAATTCTTTTTTGTCTTCAGTTCTTGCTTTTGCCTTTTCAAAATTATTCTTTGCTTTCTTGAAAAGTTCCTCTTGAATGTCTTCCAATATTTTCGGAACTTTTTTTCTCAAATCTGTTAGTTTTATATTTATTTTGTCTCCAGTAGTTCTTTTTACTATCACCGCTTGGTTTTTCTCAAGGTCCTTTGGACCTATTTCAATTCTTATTGGAATTCCTTTTAATTCCCATTCGTTAAACTTGAATCCTGGAGTTACTTCTAATCTCTCGTCGAGGATTGGAGAAAGTTTTGAAAGGTCTTTTTCAATTTGTTTTGCCACTTCAAGAACTTTT
>CAZHMB010000013.1:0-20464 GCA_964533515.1 Candidatus Woesearchaeota archaeon
ATTGTTCCGTTTTCTAGACAATAATCATATGTTTCCCAATTATTGTCATTTACATTTATTGGAGTTCCAATACAAGTTTGATTTGTACAAAAATCATTTTCAGTACATGGGTTTTGGTCATCACAAGAGATAGGATTGCTCGAGTATATACATTTTCTGTTTGAACAAGTTTCTGAAGTGCAGATATTGTCGTCCCTACAGTCTGAGTCGATTGTACATTCACATGAAGGTAAACTTCCATTTGCCGGATTTTCACATATTCCTCTATTGCAATTGTCTTCAGTACATGGGTTGTTATCGAAACATTCCCATCCGGAGGTACATTCATTATTCCATCTTGAGTTTTCTTTATCACATACAAAACTACCCACAACTTGATTATCAAAAGCATTTTTTATATTTGGTTCCCAGTCTAAAGCTGATGTTTGATTACAATAATAAACTTCTGAATTGTAACATACGAATTCTGTATCTTCAACTAACTCACATCCGGGCTCTCTTTTTTTCAGCCCTAAGGTACCTTGTTTTCCACAAAATCCTGGGATTTCACATTCTGTCCAAGCGTCATCGCAATAATCTTCGCATTCTAATGAGATGCAGTCCTCATCTATTTCTGTATTTATGTTGTTGTCAAGACCGTCGCATATCTCTGTTGCCCCGGGATATGTTAAAGCGTCTATATCTGCTTGTGGGGCGTTTCTTTCGTCGGAGGGATTACCCTCATTAGGACATTGGGGGATATTACTGAAAGTATCACTTATTGTGCATGTAGAGATTTCGTTACATAAAGTTTCTAGGGGATCTAATTTATCATAAGCTTGAGACTCGGTTGTGAATTCTTTTTGGGAAGTTCCTAGGTACCCATCTTGATCATCGTCATCACAATACCAGGAGCAGTTTTCGTCTATTTGTCCATTGCAATTGCTATCTGTTCCATCGCATATTTCGTAGGTTGTGCATGTTTTTGATATTTCTAAAATGTAACCTGGCCCTCCTCTTGAATTATCTTTGTTGTTTATATTCATGTATAATTTTCCTTTATGAACTTGGAAAAAACCTGCAGCGTTAACGAGATTTCCCCTAACGCCATATTTGCTTAATTGAGATCTTGTAAAAAGTATTTTCCATCCTCCACCGTTTGCATTTGTTTCTCTGTACCATACTTCTGGAGAGCCCCCCTCGTCCACAACAATAGCGAACAATCTGTTATCAAAAACTTCGAAGTCCCCGAAATGTTCTATTCTTGAAAAAGATTTTTCTCTCACAGTTGAACTTCCTGAAAGTCGATGAATCTCTGCGTCGTATGAAAATCCAATAAAGAGTTTATTATCGAAGACTTCTGCTCTGACTCCGCTCCCTGGTCCTGAAGAAATAATTGTTGCTTTATTTCCTTGATTGTCTATTCTATAAACTCTTCCCTTCGTTTCAGTTCTGTAACTTCTAGAGCTATCTTTTGAGGTTCCTATTAAATATAAATATTCTCCGAACTCTTCTGTATGGAAGGTGAATATATTTGGGATGGTCCTCCAGAATCTACAAGCCACTCCGTTTTGACAGGGACAATCATATATCGCAGTGTAGCTTTCTGATTTTGGATTAATAGAGATTAGGTATTTTCCTTTGTAATAGGATGCTCCGAGAGTGTAGTGGTCCTTGTCACTTGAAGTAGAGCCGTAGGTTCCTTCAAGATTGGCGCAATAATTTCCGTCTGCGTAAATTGCCCCCCCCTCGGATGTTGCGTAAAATCTCCCGTTTAAATTGTAGACCCTTGAGGATTCATCTCCCCGAGCGATTTCAGTTCTTTGCCAATTTCCTTCGGGATTGGTGGTCGAATAATAACTTTGGGGATTTCCGTACATTCCGCTATAAAGGGTGTCACCAACAGAGGCAAGATACCATAAATAATAAGATAGTTGTTTTACCTCTCGTATTTTGTAATCTGAATTTTGGGCGATAATGTTTCCAGTTATGTTTGGGTTGTTTGAATACATTAGAAAAGTTAAGGCTAATAGGAGAACTAAGATTAAGAAAAATTCAAACACTCTTTTTTTCATAGTGGGTTATAAGAAAAATATATTATAAATCTATCTAATAGTTTCTCCAAATAATTTTTAAACTCTTTTTAATTGAATATCTCATGGAAGAAAACAAAAAAGAGATTGAAGTGAAAAGTTCTGTGGGTCAAGAGCAAATTCATGACATGCTTTTTTCAAGAGATTTGGGTTGGCGGGAATTGATTTATGATTTGATTAATACTGAGCAACTTGACCCATGGGATATTGATATAGTTATTTTGACAGATAAATATCTTGTGAAAATCCAGAACCTTGAAGAAGCTGATTTTGTTGTTTCAAGTAAAGTTCTTCTTGCGGCTGCTTTGTTGCTTAGGATTAAGTCTGAAATAATTCTGAATAAATACATTAAAAGCATAGATGATATCTTGTTTGGAAAGAAGGAAGTGAAAAAATATGAAATGGAAAGAATTGAACTTGATGAGGAAATTCCTGAACTTGTTCCTCGAAGTCCTTTGCCGAGAGCGAAAAAGGTTACGCTTGCTGAACTTATGGAAAGTTTGAGCAAAGCAATAACAACTGAAAATAGGAGAATAAAAAAAGAAGTGATTAAAAAAAATGCTCTTAGAGAAACATCTTTTTCTCTGCCCAAAAGGAATTTTAATATTAAAGATAAAATAAAAGAAATTTTTGATTCAATAACTTCACATTTTGATAATAATTTCGAGAAAAAGAAGATAGCTTTTACAGAACTTATCGGAACAAACAAGGAAGAAAGGATAATTTCTTTTTCTCCCCTGTTGCATTTGGAGAATCAGAAAAAACTTTGGCTTCAACAGGAAGGACATTTTGAGGAAATTTATATTTGGTTGAAAGAAGTTTATTTCAAACATAACCCTGATCCGTTTGAAGAGCTTAGAACTGAGATTGAAGAAGAGATTAAAGAATTTGACGACGAGAAAAAGCAGAGAATTGAAAAAGTGAATGAAGATTTTGAGAATCCTTTGGGGGCGATGTTTGATTAGGTTTGGAAAGGTTTTTAAACTAGATTTTATTTTAAGAGATATGAAAAAGAGTTTATTAATTGGTTTGGTTTGTGTTTTAATGTTGGGCTTAGTTTTTGCTGCGCAAGGAGACCAAAATCAGATTGAAATTGCGAATAGAATTCAAAGTCAAGTTCAAGATGGTTCTTATGCTGTTGGAAATGGTTCTATTCAATTGAGGCTAATGGATCAGGAGAGGGTTGAGTTGCAAACTCATGAAAGAAATGTCTCTGTTTCATTAAATCTTACTTCTTACAATGAAAGTAATCAGACAAAATTGGGAATAACATTATCGAATGGAAGAAATGCTGAGATTAAAATTATGCCTGAAACAGCCTCGGAAACTGCCATAGCAAGATTAAGATTAAGGGTTTGTAATGAGTCTAATAATTGTTCTATTGAGTTGAAAGAAGTTGGTTCTGGAAATAAAACTCGTGCGGCTTATGAAGTTCGGGCTAAGAAACAATCTCGGGTGTTTGGATTGTTTAAGAAAAGAATGCAAGTTTCAAGTCAAGTTGATGCTGAGACTGGTGAGGTTATTAATTCTAAGAAACCATGGTGGGCTTTTTTGGCTAGTGAAGAATAAAAAGTTTTTTTATTAATGTTTTAGTTTTGTAATTGCTACTGGCGGTGCTGGTGGTTTTTTAGCTTCTGTTCTTGCTAAAGGAGTTACAGGGCAACAGCAACATGCAAGAAGAGTCTCGGCGGAAGATATTGATCTTGGGGGTGGCGGGGGTAATTTTCTATTACTAGGTGGAGCAACAAAACCGGCTTCTTTAGAACCATCTCCTGAAGCTAAGACTGTTCCGTTACATAGGGTTGCAGTAACATCGGCTTTTTCAGAGCCATCTCCTGAAGCTTGGATCGTTCCGTTGCATAGAACTGTAGCAAGAGCTCCACCAACAATAACAGGGGCAACAGCATATTTTGTTAATTTGCTTGGTCTTCCAAGATTTCTTTCACTGCGGGGTTCTTCTCTGGGAGGAACATCAGTAGAATAATCGGAAGAATCCCCTTCTCTTTTGGGCGGTTCATAATTAGAAGTCATATTATTTTAAGGTTGTTTAAGTATATAAATTTGTTTATTGGTGGATTAACAAGTCTTAAAAAGTGTTGATTTATTTTAATTTCATGAAAGTTGCGGTCTTATTTTCAGGTGGAAAGGATAGCATTTATTCAGCTTGGCTTGCTAAAAAAGAGGGGTATGAATTGGCTTGTTTGATTTCTTTTAGGTCTGAGAATAAAGACAGCTATATGTTCCATACGCCGTCGATAGATAAAGTTGAAAAGCAAGCAGAGGTGATGGGAATTCCTTTAGTTATTGGTAAAACTGAAGGTGTGAAAGAAGAAGAATTGAAAGACCTGGAGAGAGTAATTAAGAAAGTTAAAGAAGAATATGAAGTTGAAGGGATTGTTACAGGGGCTATAGCGAGTGTCTACCAATCTTCTAGAATTCAGAAGATTTGCGATAAGTTGGATTTGGAATGTTTTAATCCTCTTTGGCAAAAGGATGAAGTTGGATATTTGAAAGAACTTGTGAAGAATAAATTTAAAATTATAATCACAGGGGTTGCGGCGTTTCCTTTAGATGAAAGTTGGTTGGGTCGAGAGATTGATGATAAATTTATCTCTGAAGTTGTTGAGTTGAAAAAGAAATATAAGATCCATCCTGCTGGCGAAGGTGGAGAGTTTGAAAGTTTTGCTTTAAATTGTCCTTTGTTTTCGAAAGAATTGAAAGTTGTTGATAAGAAAATTTCTGGAGAAGGGAATGCGTGGAGAATGGGGGTTGAGGTTAGATGATTCTAGTGATCAATGTTTGCAGAGAAAGACTTCATTATTATGAATTTGTGAAACCTGTTGAAGATGTTTTGTCTGGAAATAATATTGATTTTGAGACATGGCATTATAAGCAGCTTGATGAAAGAATTCTTAATCGGGCAGATAAAATAATTATATGCGGAACAAGTTTGAAAGATAATGAATTTTTGGGTTATTACCATAAATTTGATTGGCTTTTGGATTGTGAAAAACCTGTTTTCGGGATATGTGCTGGGATGCAAATTATCGGGATGGTTTTTGGTAATAAGATTAATAATTTTAAATCATTATTCGGGAAGAAAAAGGAAATTGGTTTTTATAAAGAGAAATTTGAAAAAGGATTTTTAGGGGCTAAAGGTGGTCAAGAATTAGAAGTTTATCATCTTCATGATAATTATGTTAAATTTAATAGTAAAGACTTTATAATTTTTAATAAGGGAAGAGTTCCGCAAGCAATTAAATCAAAAGATAAAGAAATCTACGGGGTTTTATTTCATCCTGAAGTAAGGCAGAAAGGGATGATTTATCATTTTGCTTATTTGATTTAAAATGGAACCTCTTTACGTTTTTTTACATATTCCAAAGACAGGAGGAACTACAATCAGAGATAATGTTGAAGCCAACCTAGGTGATAAGAGTTATCTAATGTTGAGGACAAGTAGAAGATTATTTTCCAAGAAGCAAGTATTTGAATTTCTTGAAAATCTTTCCCAAGAGGAAAAAGATAATATAAAATTTATCGGGGGGCATTTTGTATATTATAATTTAAAAAAGTTTTTCCCTGATCGAGAGATAAGATATGTCACATTTTTTAGAGAGCCCGTTTCAAGAATGATCTCCTTTTTCAATCAAGCCTTTCAATTATATCTTGAGAATAGAAAAGGCCCTTGGACACAGATATTTTTTGATAATTCAAAAAAGGATTTTAGTAATTGGCTTTCTCCAAATAATTTTTTATCAAGAACATATCTTTCTTTTTTGGCAAGTAGGCTTTTGAATAAAGAAAACTTGGACGTTGAAGCAGATTTTGAAAAGATAAAGGATATCTTGAAAAAGTTCTATTTTCTTGGATTTACTGAAAACGAAGAAGATTTTGATAAATTGTATAGATTGATTGGAATAAAAAAGTTAATTACTCATAGCAATGTTTCAAAAGAATTTATTGATCTGAAGGGCTCGCGATTTTTAAAATCAGAAAGTTCAGAAGATATCAATAAAATTCTTTTAGAGAAATGTCCCCTTGATTTTAATCTTTATGAATTTGTTAAACAATTAAATACAAACCTAAAATGATACCTCCAAAAAATAAAGATGAAATAGAATTCATGAAGGATATAAGCCGGATAGGCAGGTCTTTAAAAGATATCCGAATCTGGTCTCGAGGAGAAAACCCGGAATTAAAAAAATTAATTGGGTTTGGGTTTGAAAATCATCTGTTTGTTGTGAAAGATGGAAAAGTTACCTTATATTATGATAAAGAGGAATCGGATAAATTTTATGAGATTTTAGATGAGGTGCTAGATGACGATTTTTTTAATGAAATATGTGATTGTTTTATGGAGTTAGTCGAACAATCGGAGAACGCACCAGATGAGGAAATTCCAGATATCTTTTCTAAACTTTGGGCTTATTTGGCGATATTGTATGAGGTTTCGTATTATCCAGAATACGTTTCCGAATATTCT
Organism: Candidatus Woesearchaeota archaeon; assembly: GCA_964533515.1. Lineage (GTDB taxonomy): Archaea > Nanobdellota > Nanobdellia > Pacearchaeales > GW2011-AR1 > CAZHMB01. The sequence continues at coordinate 6,559 of CAZHMB010000013.1, forward strand.
TTAAGGAGATTGGAAAGAATAAGAAAATGTACAGAGAGTTTGCCCTATAAATTGAGAGATAGATTGAAGTATGAAACTTCTCCAGAAGTTTATCATTTTTTTAGAGGGGAGGTTATTGAAGGGATGCCGGAGTTTTTAAAATGATCCCCCCAAAAAATAAAGATGAAGTTCGAAAGCCGAGTAAGACAATCTCAGGTATAACGCCTGTTGCTGTTATGTTGCCTCCTCGGAAATGCGATCATGGTGCGTGTGTTTATTGTCCTAATTTGGATGTTCCTCAGAGTTATACTCCGAAGAGTCCTGTTGTTATGAGGGCGTGTTTGGTTAAATACGATGCATTCAAGCAAGTTGTTGGGAGACTTGAAGCGTTTAGAGTGATGCATCACCCTGTTGAGAAAATAGAATTGATAATTATGGGCGGGACTTTTTTGCAGTACCCCGAGAAGTTTCAAACTAGATTTATTAAAAATTGTTACGACGGTATGAATGGTAAGAAGTCTAAGACGTTAGAGCAGGCGAAGAAATTAAATGAGAAGGCAAAGTCTCGTTGCGTTGCTTTGTGCATTGAGACTCGACCGGATGCTTGTTCTGGGGGGGACATTAAAAAGATGAGGCGATGGGGAGCTACTCGTGTTGAGCTTGGTGTTCAGATTATAGACGATAAAATTTATAAAAAAGTTAATAGGGGACATACCATTCAAGATGTTGTTGATGCGACAGCGAGATTGAGAAATGCGGGGTTTAAGGTTGGTTATCATTTGATGCCGGGGCTTCCGGGGTCAACTCCAAAAAAAGATTTGAAGTTGTTCAATAAAATATTCTCCGATGAAAGATTTAAACCAGACCAAATTAAGATTTATCCTTGTCAAGTTATGCCTGGAAGTGAACTTGAGAATTGGTATTGGAAAGGGAAGTATAAACCTTATACTAAAGAGAAGATTCAGAAGTTGATTGTTGAGATGATGAAAATTGTTCCGAGGTATTGTAGGGTTATGAGAGTTATGAGGGAAATTCCTCCGGAGTATATTGTTGCAGGGACGAAGAAGATTGATTTGAGGAAGGACATAGAAGAAGATTTTAGGAAAGAGAAAGTTAAATTAGAAGAAATTCGTTATAGAGAAATTGGGTTTTTCATTCGCGAGTTTGGATTAGATAAGTTGAACAAGGATTTGAGATTAAAGATAACAAAATATTCTGCTTCGGAGGGCGAGGAATATTTTTTAGAAGTTATCAATAAGCAAGATATCTTATTTGGATTGCTGAGGTTGAGGATTGCTCCGAAATCGGCTTCGCCAGATTTCTTCGCCCCAAAAAAATTAATAGGGAAAAAATTTGACAAGCAAGGTTCGACTCAGGTTGCTGGTTTGGAAGGAGATAATAAAATTGGAATAATAAGAGAACTTCATGTTTATGGTCAATCATTGGGTTTAGGGAAAAAAGGAAAGAATATTGGAAGTCAACATACAGGCATGGGGAAAAAGTTGTTGGAGAAAGCAGAGGAAATTTGCAAGAAAGAAAAAGTTGACGAATTGAAAATTATTTCTGGTGTTGGTGTTAGAGAATATTATAAGAAGTTGGGGTATAAATTATCTAGTAAGGAAAGTGGGGAATATGTTATTAAGAGGTAATTTTTTAAAGAGATATGTAATTTTAAATGGCATGCAATTAAAAAAAGTAAAGGCAAGAATTATTTATTAACTTGAAAGTTCTCTTTCATTATATTTTTTCTCAAGTCGTTCTGCAACTGTAGCTACAACTGGACCAGTATACTCCTTGAGTTGTTCAGGAGGGACATTTTGAACCATAACATGCATATTAGCATAAGCTGATAGTAAACCTTCTAGAAATTCTATAGATTCACTCCCTCCAAAAGACTCTCCAAGTTGATGTCTTAGATTAGGATGTAAACATTCTACTTGAGAAGCAAATTGTTGTACTCTTGCACGGTCCAATTTTTCATCTAAAGGTAACACAGGCATATGGATTAACCTATAGTTTATAAATCTTTCTATTCATAGTATCTATATAGTAGTAACAATCCTTGCTTTATCTCATTTTTAGCTTTTTCTCTCAATTGAAACTAACAGACTTTTAGCTAATCTGAAAGTCTTGAATTTGGGCCTTTCAGAAAGTTTATCACGGCAGTTTTTTTATTCTAAAATTACAAGAAGCAATTCTCTCCCCTCACATAACAATTTCAAAATCGCCAAGTTCTTTCTTTAGAACACCGAAGATTTTTGAATCAAGAGTTGTACTGCTTTGGATTTTTTGTTCTTCAACAGCTTTGTTAACTTGATCAAGGGTTACTTCTTTTATTGTTCCTTTTGAAGTTATCTCTTTTATCTTTCCCTCTATGAATAAGAACCCTTTTCCGGATGCAGTTATCATTTCAGCAACGACTTTTTTGTTTGTCTTCTTGTTTGTGTATTGTAATATTAATCGGTTCTTCTCAAGAGTTGCTAAGTCGCATCTTTGAGTATATTCTATCAACTCGTTCATCAACATGTTTCCATCTCTTCTTACTTCATCCACTCTCTGTGTGTTTAGTTTCCCTTTTTTGAAATCTTCTCTTGCCTTTAGAATCTTGTTCAAAGTTACAAGATCTTGTTTAGGGAACTTTCCCTTTTTGACTAAATCGTTTTCAAAACTTTTCACAACATCTTGTTTTGATTTTTTTCCGGTCATTGTTTTCAATAATTCCATTACATTGTCATAAACTTCTTCTACCGTTCTTTCATGTGAACGCTTTTCAATTTCCTTTCTTAGGTCTTTAAGTTTTACCATATAAGCTTCGGCTTCTCCGACAAGTTCGTCAACTTGTTTCCCAGAGATCTTCATTTTCGGATTGTCTTCAAATTGTTTGAAAAGTTTAACTATTTTTTCAACAATTTTTACATCTGATTTTTTCAACATTTTTTCTTTCTTGACAAAAATATCTTCCATCAATTTTGGAGTTTCTTTATGTGTTGGAGGCGTGCTTCCATAGAGCATTATCAAAGCTTGGCTAGGGTTCAGAACTTCGTAATAAACATCTATCATTGCATCTTGTAATCTTCGGTCTATCATTTCTTTTGTTTTATCTGCCGATTTCATGAACATGTCGATAGCTTCTGAACTTGGTTTTAATTTTCCCATTTTAAGAAGGGCTTTCCATGGCATGAACGTTCCTTTGTCGTATAATGGAATGCCGTCTCTTATGAAAGTGAACATGACCGGATGGGCATCTTTAACAGCGTCCCAGAATTCTGTCAGTAGCCAAGTTTGAACATGTAAAGTGTTTTTAACACCTGCAAGAGCTGTAGCTTCTGAAACTTGTTGATAAATCATTGTTCTTAATCTTTCTTTTAGTTCAAGTCTTGGCATTCTTTTTACATCGGTGTCGTTGATTATTATCCCGATATCTATTTCTGCTTCAGGACTCATTTTTCCTCGGATAAAACTTCCGTAAGCAACGTAACTCACAACGTATTTGTCGAATTTTTGGACGACCATTGATTGGTGGATTTCTGAAAGTCTTAACGCCCCCAAAAAACCATTTTTGTCATAAAGAGGAAAAGACATTCCTATCGAATTCGTTAAATTGAATTTACTGTCTAGGCAATTGTTCCATATATCAACAGGCGTTTTTATTTGGAGCCATGCTTTTTGGCCAAGTTTTTCAAGTTCTTTTACGAGCTCTGGTTTTATCTTTGGAATCTCCTTGAAATGTTCTTCTGGAATAACCATGTAAAGCTGAATATACTTTTCTGTCTCTTTTGGGACTTCTTCTTCATCTACAAATAAAGGAATTGCTTGAGGGGGTAGAATACTTATTGCTTGGGTGAAAGGATATTTTTTGACAACCCAGTTCTTGAATTTTTCAAGTTCTTTTTTCTTGCTTTCAAGTTCTTTTTTTGATTCTTGAGGGATATTATTTTCTTGAATTGCGGGGTTATGTGAATACTTTCTGTCTAGTTCCATTCCAGGTATTTCTATATTTGCGTTCTCAAGAGATTTATTCGGTTTTTCTTCTGACATGTTTTAAAAAATGTTTTGTTACTTTTAAATCTTTTGAATTTGATTAAAGTGTGGTGACAGAAACCTTTTTAATACTCAGATATTATTAATATTTCATTGGTCCCGTAGTCCAATGGCTAAGACGACTCGTTTACACCGAGTAGATAGGAGTTCGATTCTTCTCGGGACCACTTGAGGTGGAGTATTACTCAAGAAGTATCAAAAAGTATATTTTTATTTACACCAAAAAGATCCAGGTCCGATTTTTGGAGGGATCATTTATTGTTTCTAAAAGTTTTTAAAGTTGGTAATTCTAATTGTAATAATGGCAAACAAAAGTTTTAAAAATAGAGGACTCGTGTGAATAGTGCCTAAAAGGGAAAAGAGTTCTGATAATAATAAAATGAATAGAGAAGAAACATTGGAAAATATTAGATTATCTGAGCAAGATTTATCTTTGAGAACTAAATTGCAATCTGATTTAGAATCTGACTTAACCCTCCTTGGAGAAAGAAGTTCTAAAACCTATGAGGTTCATACAGGTAGGAAACAAGAAGTGGATGATGGTGATGAACAATTTAGATCAGGCGAATATATGAGACCCCCAACAAGATTAGTAGATATCATGGAATCTGTGCCTACGGAAGATGCTCAAGAGGCACTCAAAGATTTAGCTAAGATGTATGAGGGTACACTTGATAGGAAAACTAGAAAACGGGTTGCAGGTTTTTTGGGCAAAACAAATACAGAATTTTTATCTGATGAGTTTAATAGAGGAACTCTAGAAGCATCTCAACTTAAGGAATTATATGATGCATACCTTGTTCCAAGAGATGTAGCCTATAAAGTCGGTAAATTATTAGGCTATTTTAAATTAAGAATATTTTTTGATAAAATTTAGGGAGAGATTGGATAAATCTCTGTTTAGTAAGTAGTTTTCTAAAGAATGTTTTTAAAGCTGGTAATCCTAATTGTAATAATGGTAAACAAAAGTTTTAAAAATAGAGGACTCGTGTGAATAGTGCCTAAAAGGGAAAAGAGTTTTGATAAAAAATAGAAAATGGTAGGTTCATTTAAAAATCAAGTTCAATTACATCCCAAAGAGAGTGGAGTTCATAACCATCTTGAAAGGGAGAATTCTAGCAGTTTAGAAAATGATTTAAATCCAAAAACAGAACCTAATTATCAACATAGAGAAGAAGCACGTAGAATCTTAAATAGGCTTGGTGAAGAAGAGCTTGAAAGAACCTTAAAAATTCTAGGGGTAAGTAAAAGTGACCCTATAAGATTGTTAGAAGTTGAATTTGGTAAGGATTTGAAAGCATATAGGGATAGGGGCATTGAAAGACGCCATTTTGTAGTTCCTGCAATAAAAATATTTCATTCTATAGATAATTGCTATGCTCTTGATCAGGGTAATTCCCATCCATTAATGAAATATCCTCTTGCAATAAATTGTCCTGGATATGATGAGGGAATAAGAGAATTCTTAGATAGTCTTTCAGAAGAAAATCAAGTTTTAGCTAAGCTTAAACAAACAGACCCCGTAGGTTATATGTTTAATGCTATAGAAAGAGGAGATAATGTTGATAAATATCTTGTTGTATTAGAAGCATGTCCTAGAGTAGAAGTAAGAAGAAAATTAAGTGAAATACTCAAAGAAAGGGGAGATAAATAAAATGGGCTATGGTTCTGACACCGATTTTGATCAAATGAGGGAAAGGCAAGAAGAGTGTCTAGAAGATGAGAAAAGGATAGAAAAATTTAAGGGATTAAGTAGAGTTGTTGATGAAGATTCTGAGAATAGAAATGCGGAAGATTTTCCAATAGGTGAAGCTATCACCTTTAGAGTTAAGGGAATTTCTGGAGAAAGAGATGTTTCTTATAGGTGTATAGAAATGGAAGATGAGCATTATTGGGAATATGCTGGGTCTAGCAAAAGGTAAGATACTCGATAATTCTAAATAAATTGGAAGGATTAGGTAGTTTTCTGGAAGTATTTATATGTTTTCAAGTGTATAAACGTTTAAAAATAAAAAACTATTATCCATACAATGATACAGAATAGAAAAATAACCATGAACTTTGACAATCTTGAAATAAGTTTTAATGTAGATTATCATACAGGGTTCGAAAAATATTTTTTTTCTAGTGAAAGATTAAGTGATGTAAGAGATGTAGCAAAAGCTGAGTTAAGAAATGGGCCTTACCTCTATAAATCTATGCTAAAAAGTCTTGTTTCGGTTAGGGTGACTCATTCTAAAAGTGGTATTGACGAGACTGTGGCCCTAAAATAAGAAGGTTAGACTTGGAAACTCAATAATTCTATTTTGATTTGAATACAAATATTTAAAACTCCTTTTTCTTTTTTTAAAACATGGAAATAAAAATAAAGAAGTTTCATCCTAATGCTGTTATTCCTCATTACGCGAATCAAGGGGATGCGGGAATGGATGTTTATTCTGTTTCTAAAAATGAAACTGGGAAGCATATTGAGTACGGAACGGGTTTGGGTTTTGAATTGCCTCAAGGTTATGTTTTGTTGGTCTTTGCGAGAAGCAGTGTTACAGACAAGGATTTGATTCTTGGAAATTCAGTAGGAATTTTGGATTCAGGATTCAGAGGGGAATTGAAACTTAGATTTAAAAAAACAGGAGAAGGTAAAGATGATTATTCTGTGGGTGAGAGAATTGGTCAGATTTTGGTTTTACCTTTTCCGAAAATTGATTTTCATGAAGTGGAGGAACTTGATGTGGCGGGGGATAGGGGTGGAGGATTTGGGAGTACGGGGAATTAAAAAATGTTTATAGATATACATTCACATTTAGAGATGGTTAAAGATTTAGATAAAGCTATTTCTGAATCTGTTAAGATGGGTGTTGGAAAGATATTAACTTCTGGAATTGATGTTAAAACAAATAGGTCGGCTCTTGGATTCTCTGAGAAATATGATGAAGTGGAAGCTTGTCTTGGAATTTTTCCGTCCGATTCTCTGAAATTATCAGATGAAGAAATTGATAAGGAAATTGAATTCATTAATGAAAATAAAGATAAGATTGTTGCTATTGGCGAGGTTGGGTTGGATTTGAAGTGGAATTCTATTGAAACCTTGGAAAAACAGAAAAAGAATTTTGGGAAGATGGTTGAATTAGCGAAGGAGTTGAAGCTTCCCGTTGTTGTGCATGCTCGTGCTGCTGAGAAAGAAGCTGTTGAGTTTTTGGAGAGTTTTGATTATGATAAGATTCTTATGCATTGTTTTCATGGAAGTTTTAAATTTGTCCAGAGAATTATTGATAACGGTTGGTTCTTGACTATTCCGGCGATTGTGAAAACTTCAGAGCATTTTCAGAAGGTTATCGAAATGTGTCCTATTGAGCAATTGTTTTGTGAGACAGATAGCCCGTTTTTACATCCAGATAAGTTGAGGGATAATATTCCTGGAAATGTTTTAGTTTCATACGAGAAGATTGCTGAGATTAAGAAACTTGATTTGAAGGAAGTTGAAAAGAAGATTGAAGAGAATTATGATAAGATTCTATCACAATAATCTTTAAAAGAATATCTTTCTAAGTTATTTAATGGTTGTCAAAGCAATAAAAGTTTATGAAGAGAATACGGAGATTTATGGGAGATTATTTAGTCTTGAAGGAAACTTTTCAGAAGGGGATATCTCTACTTTAAGAGAGGTTGCTATGCCAGTTAATTTCAGAGCACAAGGGGTGTATGCTAGAGAAAGATTGGGGGAAAGGTCTCGTTTATGATTTCGGATACTGATCCTGAATCTAATAAGGTGTTCTTAGCAAGCATTAATTCTCGGTTGGTTGATCTTGGTTGTGGATGTCTTTATCCCCAGGCGGATTAATAATATTTAAAAGGATTGAAGTTTTTATTTTTTTAAGCGTGGATAGTTTAGTGGCAGAATATTATACAGTTGTATAATATACAGAAAGATTTAAAAACAGAACAATTTTAGATTATTTATGAATAGCGACGATAAAGCAATAAAAATCAATACAGATATTGGGGGGATTATTAAAAAATCGTGCGAAAATTCTTTAGTTGTTATGTTAAAAACTAAAAAAGAAATTACAAAGGGGAAGAGGAAAAACCAATATTTCTTAAAAAATCCTTCACATAAAAAATTCTTAGAAGCGTATATTGAGGATAGAAGAAGTGATGGCGTTTCGTTAAAAACTTTAGTTACCCAAGCAAGAATTATAAAAAGATTCCTTTCGCAATTGAATAAATCAAATCCTAAGCAAGCTACTAAAGAGGATGTTAAGAAATTTATCCTAAATCTTTCCAATACAGGGAAAAAACCAAGTTCAATAAATATGTATAAAATTGTATTGAAAGTATTTTACAAACATTTGTATGGCTTAAAAAAAGGACAGTATCCCAAACAAGTTGATTGGATTGAAAAGACTATAGAAAAGAAAGAGGAGAAAGAAATTTTAACTAGGGAGGAAATAAGAAAACTAACAAAATCCGTTCCCTTGTCAAGAGATCAATGTTTAATTGCTTTAAGTTATGATGGCGCTTTAAGGGTAGGCGAAACAACAGGAATCAGGATCAAGGATTTACTTTCAGATAATTATGGTTTTATTGTAAAGGTAAATGGAAAAACAGGTCCTAGAAGAATAAGGCTGGTTTATAGTGTCCCATTTATTAAAAAATGGTTGAATGATCATCCTGATAAAAATAATCTTGAAGCACCATTATTTGTTTGTTTAATGAGAATGTTAGGAGAACCTTTGATGCCCAGTGGAGCATATAAAATATTACAAAAAGCATCGAATAAGATACAAATAAATAAAAAAATACATCCCCATATTTTAAGACATTCTAAACTCACACATTTAGCAGACGAAGGTTTTAATGAAATGGAATTAAGAATTTTTGCCGGTTGGGAAAAAAATTCACAAATGCCTAGCGTTTATCTACATCAAAACGAGGATGCGGTTGAAAGGAAAATTAGGGAAAAAAATGGGATGTTAAATAAAAGTGAAGAAAAAGAAAAAATTGAGAATAAGAGAGAAATTTTGAAACATAAAGTATGCCCTATGTGTGAGGAAAAAAATGAACCAGATAGTAAGTTTTGTTATAAGTGTGGTCAGATACTAGACATTAAAGCGATTAGAGAAATTGAAAAATCAAAAGATGCAATGAGTTTTCTTATTCAAAAAAATCCACAATTTAAAATGCAATTTATGGAAGATATGAAAAAGAAGATTAAAGAAGATTTATTGAAAGAATTAAAAAATTAAGCGGGATATTACCAAAAACAAGATTTTCCTTGTTTTATTTCTTTTATTAATCTATTTAAATAATGTAGACCTGAAAAATGCTGTTTATGGTTTTGGGTAGCCTCAGCATAAGCTTTAACCAAATCTAAATCAAAATATCTTTTTAATAAATCCGGCCGACGTTTAAAATAATTTTTGATAAATCTATTATCTCCAATATGATCATAAAGTTGATACATAAATTCTGCTATAGCCCCATAAAAATTAAATCTAAATTCCGTTGTTCCTTTCTCTTGTGAAAAGTAAAATAAAAAATTCCTAACATTTGGAGTATTAAAAAATAACCCTATTTCTTTTCTAAGACTATCTTGAAAATCTAACTTATAATTATTTTTTAAATAATCGTAAAAGGGGTCGAGATTTAATCTATAGTGTATGTGTTTTGTTTTGTATTTTTCACCAGATTTGTTTTTATTTATTATCTTTATACCTGAAGATTTTTCCATATATTTTGCCTTTTTCCATGCATCTAATAATTTTCCAACATATTGTCCTTTATTTTTTCTTTGACGAGGATATATCTTCTTTCCAACTTCTTCAGGATAAGTATAATCCATAAAAAAGTACCAACCAATTTCTTTTCTTTTTTCGGTGTCAAAATAATGATTTTGTGTTTTTTGCATTCTTTAATACCTATTTAATACTATAATATTAAAAGGTTTATATATTTTACTATTTTTGTAATCTAAAGAAAAATGGTTCAACCAAAAAGATATAGGTGCAAAAAATGTCGCCATATTTGGTGGGCTAGAGTAAAAGAGCCCATTCAATGTCCCGTGTGCAAGAGAACTGATTGGAACAAAGAAAGGACTAAAAAATGACTGCAGAAACCAACCAATTTCTTTTGAACATACAAGAAGAAGCAAGAAAACAAGCAATTGAAGAATTAAAACAGGAGTTATTTTCAAAACAAGATTTTGACAGTTTACAAAAATTAAATCAAATGATTAAGGAGGATTTTCAAGAATAGCCGCTGTTTGTTTGTTTAATTAAAAATTAAAATGAAAAATAAATTAAAAATTCTAAAGGAAAAGTTAAATTTCTATAAAGAAACTAACGTAAAGATTCATGTTAATATTGAGGGTACAAAAAGATTTTATAATGGTTCAGTTTTAGAGATACGTGAAGATTGCTTTGTTCTAGAAGATACGTATAAAAAAATAATATTAATATTTTTTGATGAAGTTTATCAGCTTGACCAATTTCAAGATGTTTCTATCAAGGGGGTGAAAGATGACGATCAAAATTCAAAAAAATAATAGGGTCACTTTTATTAATAACAAAAATCCCTCTGAAAATTGGAAATCTTGGAAGAAGTATAGACATTGTAACCAATCAGAAAAAACAAGAATTAACTTAAGGGAAATAAGATCAGATGAAATTGTTTTAGATTATGAAGATGGATTGACTTTCAAAAACGGTAGCAAAGGGCTTGGAAAAGAAGGATTAATTGCACATCTTATATATAAAACTGGGTCAAGAGGAGTTCACGTGCACTTATTTTTTAATAATTTATCGCAATTACCATTTGAATTAAGAAATAAAATTAGAAGGTTATTTATCGAAAAATTTAATGCCGACATAACAAAGGCTAGCGAAAAAACTTTAATTTCTATTGAAGGCAGGCCACATTTTAAAACAGGAGAAAATGGACAGATTGTAGACGATAAATTAAAAATAAGAAAAAATACTCTTTCAGAAGAATTAATAACCACCGCAAAAAATGAATTAAAAATTATATTTGATAACGCCAGCACAATTCAGGTAGATAATGATTTTACTACATATCCCACTAGTGATCCGCTTTTTAACTTCTTTAAAGAAGGAAAGATTCCAAAAAATTGCGAAAAGAATAATGTTATATTTAAAAATATTGCAGTAGCTTTGGTAAAAGGGGGATTTGCCGATCAACAAATCAAGAGTTTAATTTCTCCAGTAATTTCAAAATATTATAATGACAAAAATTACCTAGAATTTTCAGGTTGGGTTAAAAAGGCAAGATCCGGAGAAATAACGGAGTATAATTATAACGAAATAACCAACTGGTGTAAAAGACATGAATTTGAAGATTTGTATAAAAAAGAATGTTTGGCCGATGTTGGATTAGAAAGAAAGTTTAACTTTTTCATGAACGACAAACTCAGGGTTGCTGAAGATTTTATAAAAGAATATCCGATTTATTACGATAAAAGTAGAATTTGGTGGATTTGGAATAGTGCTAAGTCCAAATGGGAAAAATCTGAAGAAACTGATATTCTAAATGCTATTAATTCGGCAGCATTTGCAAATACAATACGTACCAGAGAAAAATATGAAATTCTAGAATCCCTTAAACAGGTAGGAAGAAAAAATAAACCGAAAGATCCTAATTCTTTTTGGGTCCAGTTTGGAAATGTAGTAGTGGACATAAAAACCGGAGAAAAATTCCCTGCATCTCCAAGATATTTTATGACCAATGTTGTCCCGTGGGAAATAGGTGAAAGTGAGGACACTCCAGTCATTGATAAATTGCTGGAAGAATGGGTATCAAGTAGAGAACAAAACATTAGTTACAAAGACACACTATATGAAATACTCTCTTACTTTCCCTTAAGTTCGTATCCCCTCCATAGGGTATTTTGTCTTATTGGTTCTGGATTAAATGGAAAATCCTGTTTTGAAAAACTTGTAGATACATTTGTAGGAGAAGAAAATACCACTAGTGCGGACTTGACGCTTTTAAAATCAAGCAGGTTTGAATCAAGTAAATTATTCAAAAAAAATGTTTGTTATATAAATGAAATTGATGTGGGATATTTTAAATCTACTTCTAATTTTAAGGCCGCAACCGGAGGAGACAAATTAAGAGGAGAATTCAAGGGGAAGGATGGTTTTGAGTTTTATAATTATGCTAAGATTTTAATTTCAACAAATGCATTACCTGAATCAGGAGACAATACACCTGGATTCTATAGAAGATGGTTGATAATAGACTTTCCAAATACTTTTAGCGAAAAAGAAGATGTTTTAAGCAAAATACCTGAATATGAATATAAAAATCTTGCAAGAAAATCTATTAGAATATTAAAGAAAGTTTTATTACAAGGTGGTTTTACCAACGAAGGGACAATAGAGCAAAGAAAACAAAGATATGAAAAACATTCTAATCCTCTTGGAAAATTTATAGAGGAGTATTATGAAAGGGATTTAAACGCATTTATAAAAAATGGAGAGTTCTGTGAAAAGTTTAAAGAATTTTTAAAATCCAGGAAGTTGAGAGTTCAATCAACTATTGAAATTGGGAAGACCCTGGAAAAAATAGGCTTTACTAGAAAGAATAAACATGTCACAAATGGCTATGGGGGAAATGACACCTGTTATATAATCGAAGGATTAAAAATTAAAAAGGGAGAAAATTCATAAAATTAAGAGAATTAATAAGATTCTAATTAGTTCCTATATTTAAAACTTAATTAATATTTTATTAATTTTATGAATAATATTAATAAAAATGAAAGTAGCACTTTATCTCAGAGTTTCCACATCTGAACAAACCACATTAAATCAAGAATTAGAATTAAAGAGATATTGTGAAAATAATAATTTAGAAATCTATAAGATATACAATGATGAAGGAGTGAGTGGCTCTAAAACTTCTAGACCACAATTAGACCAAATGTTAAAAGATATGAGAAATAAAGAGTTTGGTATAATAATTGTCTATAAATTTGACAGATTGGGAAGATCAACATCCCATTTATTACAAGTCTTAGAAGAATTAAAAAATAAAAATGTAAGATTAATTGCGACCTCGCAAAACATAGACACCTCAACCGCTATGGGAAAGTTCTTTTTCACAATATTATCCGGATTTGCAGAGATGGAGAGAGAAATGATTAGGGAGAGAATTAAATTAGGCTTGGAGAGAAGAAAAAAACAGGGAAAGGTTATGGGAAGACCTACTGGTTCGAAGGACAAGAAAAAAAGAAGAAAATCAGGGTATTATTTGAGGTATCAAAATAAATTAAATCTTTAAATCCTTTAAACCGTTAAGAATATCTTCCTCTAATTGTATAATCTTTTTCTTTATTACATTGGGTTTTTCATATTTAATCTCTTCATACTCAATTTCTCTATATTTTGAAATACTTAAATCCCAATCTTTCTCTTTGATCTCTTTGATAGGAACAATAAAATATTTTTTCTTTCTATCAGTTGGATTTTCTTTCTCTCTATTATTAAAATGCTCTAGTATGTCTGGAATGTCGCCCTTACCATCGATAAAAGTTCTCTTGTCATCTAAACTAAAGCCGTCAGCTTCCATTTTATAAAACCAAACATTTTGAGTGGGTTCCCCTTTTGTAAAAAATAAAACAGCAGTAGAAACTCCTGCATATGGTTTAAACACTCCAGAAGGCATAGAAATAACTGCATCTAATCTACATTCAGTTAATAATATCTCTCTAACTCTTTTGTGTGCTTTTGAGTTTCCAAACAAAACTCCTTCCGGGACTATTACCGAACACCTTCCTGATGGTGCTAATGTTAAATACATTAATTCTAAAAATAGAAGTTCTGTTTTTTTAGTTTTAATTCTAAACCTTTCACTTATATCTGCTTCATTC
>CAZHMB010000014.1:0-16983 GCA_964533515.1 Candidatus Woesearchaeota archaeon
TAATAACATTTGCAACAATAATAATATCTGTTGCTTTGAAACTCGTCGCTTGAACCCCCAAATCATTAACAACCCTATCAAAAACGCCGTAGGGACTTGCACCGTGAATTGTTCCTGCAACAACATTTGCCAAAGCCCCAACCCTCATCGCTTCATAAAGCGCCTTGGCTTCGGTGCTTCTAACCTCGCCGATGATCAAACAACTATCTCCCAACCTTAAACTAGTTCTAATCCCTTCCTCTGCAGAAACTTCCGTAGTCGTCTTCAACAAACTACTTCGAACTTTCATTCTCAAAATATCATATTTTAATTTTCTCAAACTTTCGACAGGCAACTCCAAAGAATCTTCAACTACAATAACTCTATATCGGGGGATAATCTCTTGCATTAAACTTCCGAGCAAAGAAGTTTTTCCGCTTGACCTTGTACCAGCAACGATCAAAGTTCTTGAACCATCAACTAAAAAGCTCAACAATCCCGCAGCTAAAGGATTAATCATTTTATTTTTTATAAACAAAGACAAGGTCCACGGATTTTCCCTGTGCCTTCTGAAAGCATATGCAATACCGTCGGGACTTAAAGGTTGTTGAATAGCAGCAACCCTTGCCCGAATATTTCCAATATTAACTTGTGTGTCCAGAATAGGATTCGCCTCATCCAAAGGTCTTCCTGAAAGCATCCTAAACTTAGCGGCCCATGAATCTGCATCTTCCTGGCTTGGAAGAATGTTAGAAGAACACTCATCATATTTTTGATGCCGAACAAAAACATTCGTCTGGGGAATGGGCGCATTCAAGGTAATATCTTGTAAATTCTCATCCTGCAATAAAATTTCCAACAGACCAAAACCAATAGTATGCCTAACTAAGATTTTAGATAGAAGGTTCAAAGTTTTATAATCAATAGCGATACCTCTTGCACTTGCCAAATCCTGCAAAAGATCTTTTGAGATATTAAAAAACACTTGTCGCGTTCTTTCTGTATCTGTAAATTCTTCAGCTTTGGGTTGATGCTCAATCAAGACTCCACGAGCAAGATTCAATAACTCAGAGTATTGCTCTTCCAAAGAATTCTCTGGTGGCTCTAGATGATACAGAAGTTTCGCTTCTCCTTTTTTTCTAAAAATACTAACCCTTGAAACATCATAGTCATCAAAAGAAATCTCATATTCATCAACCAACTCAGAATCTTTTGGTGCAGGCAAATCTTCGACAAGCCGAGTAAACGTGAAATTGGGTATAACGTCCGGACTGAAAACTTTCTTATAAATTTCTCTATCCCCTTTAGAATAATTCCCAAAATCGCCTTTCAATCTGGAAATTAATTTTGTTGCCTCCAACTTTTGCAAAATTGTCCCTAAAAAATAAATATAACTTTCTTGGTCGGATTTACATTCTGCAGGGACTTTATTCAACATTATCTGTTCATCTATTATAAATCTCTTGATCTCAAAATAAGAAACAATGGGATCCCTCCTTAAAGAAAACAAAAAGGAAAATAGTTGATTGTATCTCTTAGTAAAAAAGCTTTGGCAGTTTAGGCTAGTAATCAATCTCTTTTGACCGAGGATATTCTCTTGCCTTAAAAAATAAATGTAGAGTTGAGCAATTTCAAGTAACAAGGAAGTTTCAGTAAGATCGTAATTATAATTCTTATTTTGAACAAAAACAATTCTTGAAACATTCGGATTCTCTATTAAAGCATCAAGAGTCCTCTCCATCGCTTCTGGAGAATCTGCTAAACTAGGAATTTCCCTGGCACTTTGGTAGTTTATATAAAGAATATCCTCTCCGCCCTCTCTTTGAACTTCACTAGAATATAAGGGGCTATCTTTTTTGAATTTCATTTTAATTTTTTCTCCAAGGCTTTAATCGCATCCTCTATAACATGGGATTTATTCCTGAAATGCAAAGCTTCGTCTTTCAAGATTTTCTCTATCAATCTTTCTGTTTCTTTGTCTACTGTAGCAGATATTCTGGTCTTCATCTAAAATTATTCCTTTTAATTCACACCTAAGAGAAGATAAAAGTATTTTTAAATATTCCTATGTAATACTAAGTAATACTTCAACCACTCCAAAATAAATTTCTTTTAAAATTAACTAACTAAAAAACATAAAACCACAACAATTTTAAACCTAATTCGCTTTAACAAGACAACAGAAAGTTAACAAAAGAGGATGGACGACAATCAACAATATGCAGATATGAATGACATAACAAGTATGAACTTTATGAAAATTCGGAATCTAGAAGAGAAACAAAAAATTATGAAAGACCGGTTGATGTTAATCAGTCAAAATCTTATCGATACTAAAGAAGACTTCCAAGGAGAACTAACTGAATTAAAAAAACAAAATCAGAACCTTAGAGAAAAATTAAAAAGGCTGATTTCATTTATAGAAACAGCCTCTTCGGAGTTTAGTAAGTTTGCAAAAAAATCTGATTTGGAGATACTAACAAAACAGGCAAAAATGTTTCAGCCCTTAGAATTTGTAAGAAAATCTGATCTAAAAAAACACCAAGAATAAAATGGGACTAATAGAACAAGTAAATCAAATGAAAACGCAAGGAATAGAAGACGGGCAGATAGTAAACCAACTTCAACAACAAGGAAACGCCCCCGCGGATATCCAAAATGCTTTAGGCCAATTACAAGTAAAAAACGCTGTCGCTGGAGGTCAGCAAGCAGGGGACCCACAATTACAGGTGCCGGAACTTCCAGAGCAACAACCAGTTGAACAAGAGCAACCTCAAGAACAATATTCTCCAAACCCGAACCAATACGATTCTTCGCAACAAGGCCAAGAACAATACCCCCAACAACCTCAAGAGTATGGATATGCTGGAGGAACAGACAATACATTAGAAATAGCGCAACAAGTTGTTTTAGAAGCCACTCAAAAAATCCAACAACAGCTTTCTAAAATGCAAGAATTCAAAACGCTCACAGAAAACCAGATTCAAAATTTAAACAAAAGATTGGAATCGATTGAAAACTCATTTGATAAAATGCAAGCAGCAATTTTGGAAAAGGTTGGATCTTATGGAAATAATCTCGGACAGATACAAAAAGAGATGTCGATGATGCAAGAAAGTTTTGGCAAAGTAGTAAACACCGCATTAGACAAAAAAACACACTCTAGAAAGTCTTCTAAGAAAAGATAACCCTTAATCTCCAAATATTTCCTCTAAATCCAAGTTCTCTGATCTAAAAACATCTTTTCCACAAATTTCTCTCACTTCTCCTGTTCGCCCATTTATAAAATCAACAAAATCTCTTGCAACAACATAACCAAAACAACCAGTAATTTCTTCACCGCAAATATAACATTTTCTTTTCATAAAAATTAATCATCATCACTCAAAGCAATCTTCATAGGGGGTTTATTCGCATCTTTAGGCTTTCCGCTTGCAACAGCAATTGCTATTAAACCAATAAGGACTGCTGCTGGAAGAAGTTTATCTATTATAAATGGTGCTAAATCCCCTCCAAATAATCCCCACCCAAATGCTTGAGCAGAATTATATAAAACAAAAACCGCAATAATCCCTCCAATAATAATCATCATTATCTTTTGCCAATTGGCATTCTTATCAAAAAATAATCCCCAAAAGATAAATATCACTAACAAAATTCCTAGACCAATTCCAACCCTTGGAAACACTTCAGCGAAGAAATAAGAAACATATGGAAACTGAACCGCCATCAACGCAACCGCAATAGCGATTACTGTAGAAATCTTTTTATCTTCCTTAAAAATCTTCAGGCCCTGAAGAGTTATATAAACTAAACAAAAAATTAACAATATGGGTAACATCAAATCAAAAAATCCAATCCGGTCCCATGCTGAAAAAAGTTCTCCAAGACCCCCGCCCCAAGAACCGCTTCCCGTATTAAAACTAGCAAGAGTTATCATCCCTTTTAAAAATCCATCAACTATCATAATACAAACAGAAAAACTTTATTTAAATATGTTTTGGTATCCTTAAATAAAAAATTAAGCAGCCTTTGGTTTAATCAAACCAATCGCCAAGGCAGCCGCAATAACAACCACAAAAAGAGCATTCGTCCAAAACGTCTGGCTCCATGAAGACTCAAACAAAGTATTCAGGGCACCATTCGTGTTTACCCCCGCTGCCCAAAACAAAGCAACGACAACAGCAATAACAATAACAATTCCCATAATCCATTTGACCGCTTTATTCCCTAAAATATCCCCCTTCATATCTGATCCTGAAACAAAACCCCATAATAACAAAGCCACAAAAGCCACAACGATTGCCACTGTCAAAAACAGAACCATATTCGCTACAACCTGCTTTTGAAAAACCGCACCAACAAAGATTAATCCAATAACGAAAGAAACCAACGCATTAAGCTGATCTGCCCCCTCACCCAGAACTTTTGATTTCTTAAGGATAGCGAACATCAAAAAGAAGATTAACAAAAACGGCAACGCAAACTGAGAAATAATCCAGTGCTGTAAAAGTGTCTCCTGTACCATTATATTTTACCTCTTTTATTCTTTATAAATTTAATGAATTAGATCAAATCTTCTGATTCTGATATACTACCCCCAGAATCATCAAGCATGCCTGATTCCTCGCTTGGCAAAGCAGATTTGTTTATTATAAAGATATCGCTAATGGCCTTAACAAATTGATGCGGAATTATAACCCCTCTCGCACCACCGATTAAAGAGGCAACAGTTCCACCAACTTTAATCCGCCAACCATCTATTTTATTATCTGTTAAATTAGCCTCTTCGACTTCTCCGAAGAAATCTCCGAAATCAGTATAAACTCTTGTGCCAACAACATCTGAAACTTTTTTTATTCGCATTTTTTTGTAATCTGTTTTTAAAAATGCGGATTAAAGATTTCTAATCTTTTAATTCGCATATGAATATTTATCAAAATCCATTTAAATACTTTTCCGTTGTTTAGTATATATATCCAAAAAAACAAAACTTTATAATCCCCCGGCTCTAATACAAAATATGCTCTCAAAACAGGAAATAATCGCAATTGTAGTTTCGGTTTTAATCCTCGGTTTTACAATTAGTCTAATAAAAACTATCCCAATATTTTTAATTGCTCTCCTGTCCATATTTTTGATAATTTTGGTTAACTTAATAGCAAAAAAAATAACCAGCCATTATTTAGATTCCGAAATAGAAATAAGTTTGTGGAGAGTGAAACATTGGGGTTTTAAACCAAGCCAGAAATTCTCTAAATCTATTCCCGCAGGGGCGATATTTCCAATAATTCTTACAGCATTAACTGGGGGTTTAACCTCCTGGCTAGCAACATTAACTTTCGAGGTCAAAGCAAAAACCTACCGGGCAGCAAAACGTTTCGGCCTTTACAGCTTCACAGAGATGTCAGAATTCCACATTGGACTAATCGCAGCTTCAGGAATAATAGCAAATCTTCTCTTTTCTATAATCGGTTATCTGCTAGGTTTCGAAACTTTCGCAAAACTAAATGTCTATTATGCATTCTTCAACATGCTTCCAATCTCAGATCTCGACGGAAACAAACTATTCTTCGGAAGCCTTCCATTATGGCTATTCTTATTCGCATTAACAATTATCAGCTTAGGCTACACTATCCGGATAGTATAATAAAATATTTAAATCAACATTCCAAGAATTTAACATGAAAAAACCTCTAAAAGAAAAATTAAAAAGTTCAAAAAAAGAAATGGTAGTCTTCATTCTGCTATCCTTAGTCTCGGGAATATTCTTTCTAAATTACGGGGCTACAAAAATAACTGGAAACTCTATTCAAACAGGTTCTAATCCTCTTCTAAACTTATCCTTATCCATCATCGGCATTATGCAATTAATTTGCTTTCTTATTTTATCCGCCCATTACTTCAAAAAATAATTTTAAAGAGAATCTCCCCTACTTTCAACTGGAACAATTTTCCTTCTTCCCCCATTTATTTGCCCCAAATACTTTCTCACTTCACTCTCCGCCTCTTCTTGCGTATCACAAGGAACGCTCGCCCCTTGAATACCTGAGTCTCTCAAAGAAGTGTATTTAATCTTTACTTCTGCCATAACTTAATTAGATAACAAAACTATATAAATCTTTTTATCTTTTGTCCCAGATGGATTTCCTACAAAATATTAAACCTAGAAAGTATCAAGAAGAAATTTTAGAATCGTGTAAAAGTAAGAATTGCCTAGTAGTTCTTCCAACAGGCCTTGGAAAAACTTTAATAGCCCTAATGTTGACCATCGAGCGGATGAAAGAATTTCCCACCTCAAAAATTGTTTTTCTCGCCCCGACAAAACCTCTTGCTGAACAACACCTTCAAAGTTATAAAAAAAACCTTCCAGAACTTTTTGCAGAAATGGAACTTTTCACAGGGGCAATAGATAAAACAAAAAGAAAAAAGATTTGGCAAACCGCAGATATAATCTTCTCGACGCCACAATGCATAGCAAACGATCTGAAAAAGGAACTCTACAGCCTACAGGAAGTAAGCCTCTTGGTCGAAGATGAATGCCATCGTTGCATAAAAAACTATGATTACAATTTTATAGCCCAGAAATATAAGTCTCAGGCCCAAAATCCTAGGATACTTGGGCTTACTGCTTCTCCAGGAAACGATAAAAAAAGAATTCAGCAGATATGTAAAAATCTTGGGATTGAAAGTGTAGAGATACGTACAAGAGAAAGCGCAGATGTTAAAGAATATCTCCAAGAATTGGAATTTGAAAAAATAATGGTCGATTTTCCAAAGGAATTTGAAGAGATGCGTCATGTATTAACTGAATTATTTGATAAATATGTAGAAGAATTAAAATCCCGAAGAGTTTTGTACGGGCCCTCAAACAAGACTGGATTAATCAATCTCCAAAAAAGAATCTCGGCAACACTTTCTCGAGGAAGCAGAAATTTTAATTATATGGCAGCAGCTTCCGCTTGTGCGCAGGCAATAAAATTGCAACATGCCCTCGGACTTTTAGAAACGCAGACCCTTGAAGGATTCCATAAATATCTAAAAGACCTTTTCAATCAAGCAGCAAAAAAGCAATCTAAAGGAGTTGTAAAACTTGTAGCAAAACCCCAATTCAATTTTGTTTATAGCCAAGTAATTGAGTTGCTAACGAAAAAACAAGAACATCCAAAGATACAAAAGATAACCGAGATTGTTAAAGGCGAAACTTCAAAAAACCCAGAATCAAAAATCTTGATCTTCGCCCAATTTAGAGATACTGCAGCAATAATCTCTAAAAATTTAAACGAACTGGGAAACATAAAATCAGAGGTATTTATTGGGCAAGCCAAAAAAACTTCTAGCGACGGAAAAACTTCCTCGGGACTAAACCAAAAGAAACAAAAAGCAATGCTTGAGAAATTTTCAAGTGGAGAAATAAATGTTTTGTGCTCTACTTCAATCGGAGAAGAAGGATTAGACATCCCGGAGGTTTCTGCAGTAATCTTTTATGAACCCATCCCTTCAGCAATTCGTGCAATTCAGCGTCGCGGGAGAACAGCAAGACTTTCAAAAGGAAAATTAATAATTCTTGTGACAAAAAACACGAGAGACGAAGCATTCTACTACGTTTCAAGGGCTAGAGAGAAGAGCATGCACCAAGCAATCGAATCAATTCAACAAGATTTAAAATCAGAAAAAGACATAACTAAATTTGAAAAACAAGGTAGGTTGTTTTGAAAAAGATTTTTAAATTCAGATCCCCTCAAACAAAAATGAAAAAGGGGTTGTGGCTTAAGATAAAAGATAAGATAAGTTTTAAAAAGACAGATATGCACCATAATAAATTCTGTCCACCACACAGAATTCCCCACACTTTTCCTTTCTTGGGTAAATTGATTTGTAATGAAAAGTGCCACATCCACCATAACAAACTAAGAATGCTCCACCATTGCATGTATTGTAAGATAATGTACTGCCCACATTACAAATTTATGATTAAAAGGTATAAAGAAAATCAAAAACTAAAAAGATGACAAAAAAAATATTAGAAAAAAAGATTGGGGGATTTGAAACGCGCCACAAAATAATCTCTTTTCTATTCATACTTTTATTAACAATTCTGACAACAAGAATAATTACTTCATTTATTGATCCAAACACGATAATAAAAGGTTTTGAAATACATCATTTTTATTACGGCTTACTGCTTTTAATTATCACTAGTTTGCTTATGCTTTTTCAAAGAGGCCATTTTAGGATTCATTTAACTTTAACAGCAATCTCCCTCGGCCTTATAATAGACGAAATAGTTTTCATTGGAACAAAAATAAGAGGAACCCTCGAATATTCTGCAACATTCCCCTCAGCAATCATCTTGGTGATTGTAATAGTACTGATAGCAGAAGCCATTCTTTATTTTTCTCAAAAAAGAAAATAAAAGATTGAGAAAACTACCCCCTCAACAAATAATCAAAAAATCTTTTCAAGAAAAAAGTTTTCTTATTTTGAATATATAGATATCCAAAACCAGCAGCTATCAACGCCCCAACACAATCTACAATCAAATCAGTCATAGTATCAACAAGACCGGTCTTCTGCATATTCCATCCAAGAGACCAGTCCATAAAAAACTCGAATATTTCCCAAAGAACCCCTATACAAACTGCAAAACTAAAAGTAAAAAACGCCAACCATTTTACATTGACTTTCAATTCATGACGAGAATAAGTTAAATACAACACAATAAATCCAACAAAACCAAACACCAAGGCAGAAAAAGCATGTAATAGGATATCCCACCACCAGAACAAATCATAAAAGCGATAAACCTCTCCTAAAAAAAGCGTCGCATAAATAAACATCACGATTATAATCTCTATCTCAAGCGGGATTCTCATCCGATACTTCCATCTAAAAAAAGAGGGCAACAAAACCACAACAAACACTACCAACGAAGTAAAAAACCCAAGATAATTTCCCTGAGAGAAAGAAACAATCGCAGAAAAAATTAATGAAAACGCCAAGATCCCCACAACTAAGAGATATACTTTCTTTAATTTATCCAAGTACCTTCCTCTTTTTGACATATAATCTAGACAAAACCAAGATTTAAAAATATATTCCTCTTGAAATAAAAATGAAAACAATTCATATAAAACCTCTAAATGATATTTTTTCTAAACCAGTAAGAAAAATAAAAAGAGCAATCGCCAAAAAAGCAAAAGAAAATCAAAAGCCGATCTTAATCGATTATAGAGAGAAAAATTCTCTTGTCCCAACAGAACTTAGAAAATTAGAAATCCCCCTTGAACTTAAAGAATTAAAAGTCGCAGATTATATTGTCTCAGGGATTGCAGTAGAAAGAAAGACAATTTCCGATTTCATCTCAAGCATGATAAACCGAAGACTGATCAATCAACTTCAAGAAATGCAACAATATAAGAAAAAACTTTTAATCGTCGAGGGAATTGATGAACAAGAATTATATTCTGATGAGGCAGACGCACGACTTTCCGCGGAGGCACATAAAAAAGTCGCCCTTCCGCACTTCGAGGAAGGAGCGCGAGGAAAACAAGGGGTTTCCTCGCAAGGGATACATCCAAATTCAATTAGGGGTTTTCTGTTATCAATCATTCTAAAATATGAAATCCCCTTAATCTTTACAAAAAATTCAAAAGATACTGCAATTTTCCTTTCGCTTATTCACAAAAAGCAAGATTATGAATCTCCTTTAAACCCCAAGAAGAAAACCCATAATAAAAAAGAACAATTGCAATATATCCTGGAAGGTTTCCAAGGAATCGGTCCAAAAAACGCAAGAAAACTTCTTAAAGAATTCAAAACTCTTCAAGAAATTCTAAACGCCCCAGAAGAAAAACTCAAAGAACTTATCGGGAAAAAATCGGAATCAATAATTCTTTTGAGAAGTTTGAGATATTAAGGGGAAAAGTTAGCTGGTTGAGGGCATAAATGTTGGGGTAAGGATTCTTGAAGATGCTCTGGCAACAACCCGATAAGTCCTTGATAATGTTCTAAACATAAATATCCCTCAAGACAAATCTCTGAATACTTAATAAAATACTCTGCCCCGCATTCACCACAAACCTCTAAAGGACTTTCTCGAGAAAAATCCCTTAAACAATAAAGCTCCCCACAACAATAACAAAAGATACTCCCCCAGCCCCTATCTTTCATCCCCACTTCCTAATGAATCAAAAACCACTTCTCTCACCCTACCTTTAATTGCTTCATCCAAGGGAGTAAACCTCGTTTTCATAGAATATTCATTGAGCCTCCTTTCTACAAGGCCAATAACTTCAACATCTTCAGGATGACCAGGCAAATATTTCTTATAGAACTCCTGAAAACCATGCAAAAAATCATCAATATAACTATCAAAAATTTTCCCCAATAGAACTTCGGCCCGCCCGTCTCTTGTTATTTCTGATGTCTCCATCAGAGTATATTAAACCGAATTTGACTTATAAAGAAAACTGCTTTACAACATATATATTCCACCACGAAAGTTTTATAAAACTTCAAACACTTTCTTCTGTATATTCCTCTTTTATATAAATTCTGCAAGAATTTTAGCGCCCAACCGCGTCGTTAGACCTTCATTATCCTTTCTAGGATTTATTTCAACTATATCTACGGCTTTCAGATTTCTCATTTTATTTATTCTCTTAACCAAATAGATCATTTCCCTACTTGTCAAGCCCCCAACTTCCTTGTAACCCGTTCCTGGAGCAAACACCGGGTCAACGACATCGATATCTAAACTCAAATAAAGTTCTCTCCCAAATGCAAATTCCATTATGGTGTCCGCAATATTGTCAACATCTTCTTGTATATCGTCTATATTTATTCTCTGAATTTTCTTGTCTTTAATGAATTCTAATTCTTGAATATCTGAATTCCTATTTCCAACAAGCAAAATATTCTCAACCGGAAATTCCTCTTCGATTAATTGTCTCAACCATTCTTCATGTGTCGGAGCTTTTTTATCGACGGCGGGCATTAAATCTGGATGAGCATCAAAGATAATCAAACAAGGATTCTTACTTTTATTTTTACAATTCTCTAAAAAAGCCTTACCAACAGGATAGGAAATGGAATGGTCGCCTCCAAGAAAAATTACCTTTTCATTTCCAGAAAAATATTTCAAAGATTCGGAATGGATTTTCTCACTAGATTCATCAATATCTGAATTATCCACACTAATTTCAGAAATTCCCAACTCCGACGAACCAATCTTTTTCCCGATTTCATTTGTAAAAATATTTTCCACTTCATTAATAATTTTCTCGGGGGCTTCTTTGCAGCCCATTGTCTTTCCTAAACCATTTACAAAAGGGATTTTTATTATTCTCGTCATAAAAAAAGTATTTTAAACACGTTTATAATTATTACTATTCTGAAATTGTCCACCCTTCAAAGACTTATTTTTTGTTTCCGCAGAAGCCGCGAGGGCCTTGGTATTATTTTTTGCAACCATATCTCTTTTCAACTTAAACAATTTTTGCGAAAAAAAGAAAATTAAAAACAAAACTACAATCATACACAAAATAACTACTAGAATAAACCAATTCTTCCACCGAGTGTATTTTTCAACACCTTCGTCTGGAATATCATCTGTTCCATCAACAACCCCGCCAAGATCTATCGGATCTTCTGAACCTCCAGAAGAACCCCCCCCAGTAACTTTCTTGATTGTAATATCCACTTTACTAGAAGTAAAAGAATTAATTTTCACATAGAGGTCATCATCCCCATCGTTATTAATATCAAATCTCTTATTCTCCCCAGAATTAAAAGAGTATTCAAAGATATTATTTCTAAGTTCTATTTTTACCTTCGAGGAACCAATATCCACAACCTCCAGATAATAAAATCGATTATTAAAAGGAAATTTGATTCGATCGTCTTCATATAACCACGTCCGATATCCCAATCCAAAAACGGTCCCATTAATATACTCCATGTTATAGCTTATTCCCCCACTCGGAGAACTTCCTGGGGGGTCTTGGGAAGGAGGGTCATCAGGGTCATCGTCTGGATCATTAGCCCCCATCTCCGGAGGAACACCCCCTGTTACATTGGCAATAATGTCTCTCTCCAGATCTTCTAATTCTCCATAGATATCTGTGCACTTACCACTCAAACAAGGAAGACCTAAACATTCAAAGTTATTTGTACAATTCTCTCCTTCAGATTTTTGTAATGAAAGATTTCCATCAAAATCACAGTAGTATAAAACAGAACTAAGATTAACTTCCTCTCCAACCCCATAACAATTTGAATTGTTAAAACAACCAGAACAACCGAGACTACCGGCACTAACCAAAAGAATCCCAAAAAGAATTCCCAAAAAAACTATAAAAATTTTTACCCGCATATTTTCAAACGCCCCCCATTTAACAAGCTGCCCGCGCAGCAGAGTCGTTCCAATTAGTAATCCAGCACCAAATTTTCTGTAGTATATTATTTCCAGTCTCCTCAATTCTCTCGATTAAATCAACACATTCTCCATTACTACAGGAGTTAGTTTCACACTCATAATTATTTTGGCAGTCTTCTCCAACAGCTTTTTGCCTTTCGAAAGAATCACCTTCTGCACAATAAACCCTTCCTAAACTATTTTCAGAGATGTTTGTTCTAATACCAACATCTAAACAATTTCCATTATATTCACAACCATCACAATTTTCAGCATCAACACACCCCCAACCATTCCATTCGTATCCTGCCGAACAAGCATAACAATTTTTTAAACTATCGCAACAACTCTCTTGAGACAATTCAACAGAATGTATGGGTTTATACCCTAAACACATTTCCCCTTCATCAACACAAGTTCTTTGACAAGTAACACAAGCACTTCCATTCCACTCATAATTTTCACTACATTCTATACACGCCTCTCCTTCGCCACATTGATAATTTTCTAAAGTATAAGAATAATCAAAAGTTAAACTCCCATTAACACATCTTCCAACTGTAATCCCACATGAAGGCATTCCGAAAGTACAAAAATTATCATCCATTCTTCTATGATAACTCGAATTACATTTCCATAAGCAAGAATTAACACCATCTGCAGCATATGAAAACTCCCAACCTTTTGCAACTCCCGAAGAAAAATTACTCAGACCAATTATCGCCCCTGTCAAATCACTCGGAGAAACTCCTGAACAATTATTATTTACGCATTCTCCTTCGTAAAGATGGTAACCTTCATCGCAAACATAACAACTTCCAATTGAACAACATTCGCCTTCAACATCTATTTCAGAATGGGCTAAAGTTTCTGGAGAACAAATACCCCCACCATTTTCACAATTTACAAAACAATTTTCTTCCGCACAATATCCCCTTCCTTCATCATAAACATAAAATTCATCACAAATATAACAATCATAACCCGTCACCCCGCATTCTTTTCCCGCAAAAACCTGAGAATTTATTGGAAGAAGAGATTCACACCTTCCTCCAGAACTATCACAGGTGTTTGGCCCCGTATTCTGAACACAAGCCCCCGCCTCACAATGTGTAGATACCCCACAAGAAGAACTCTCCGCACGATATTCAAAGCAAGAATCTAAAGAACCAGAATCATAATTTCTTCCACATTCCCTATATAACAAACCATCACAAATTTTTTGCCCCACATAATCACACTCATGAGAACAAGGGTAATCTATCGCAATATCTAAAGATACAAATCCCGACCTCAAATCACCCCCCCATGCTGAAATTTTTACCTCAGCAGACTCCAAAATCTTTCCAGAATCATTT
Source organism: Candidatus Woesearchaeota archaeon (assembly GCA_964533515.1). GTDB lineage: Archaea > Nanobdellota > Nanobdellia > Pacearchaeales > GW2011-AR1 > CAZHMB01. Next base: position 13,756 of record CAZHMB010000014.1, read on the forward strand.
TCAAATATTTCGTTAATATTATAAGAGAGGGAGAAAATATCAAAAATGAAAACCATATTCTCTAAAGCATCTTCACAATTCAAGCCCGGATTTTTCTCATTATCACAATAAAGAGTTTTAGTTCCATCACTATATTCATATTCCCACATCGCTTCTATTTCTTCTACATCGGATTCAACAACAAGAATGATATCTCCACAAGCTTCACCATATACACAAGCAGGAGTATAAGAAGCAACAAAAGGAGCTGCAGGAGCAACTTTTGTCAAATTCCAATACCATTCTCCAAGAACAGGCCTGTAGATAGCTACATCGTCTGTTCCGTCCCCATCAAAATCTCCTACTGCCGGATAACCATTCGGCATAAAAGTAATGTCTATGTAACCTGCTGAAGATCGCTGAATGTGCCATATCCCTTCAGTTTTATTATAAACAGCCAGGTCATCTGTTCCGTCGCCATCAAAATCTCCTACGGCCGGATCTGCTCCAGGATATCCAAAAGTATAATTTACGTAACCATCTGTAGATTGCTGAATGAACCATTTTCCACTGTCATAAACAGCCAGGTCATCTGTTCCGTCGCCATCAAAATCTCCTACTGCTTGAGCAGTCCCTTCGTAACCAAAATTATCATCTGCTACAACATTTCCAGTAATTCCCCCAAACAAATCTCCCCACCACCCCGCACTAATTAAACTCAAACCAAGAATAATAAAACTAAATAAAACTAAACTCCGAATCACAACTTCTTTTTTCATATGATAAGAATAAAAATATACTTTATAAATATTTGGATAAAGCAGAATATAAAATCAATCTTCGGGCTCCAAAATAAAAACTCCGTTTTTCTTAGCAATCTCCCCCGCAAGTTTCTTCACATCTTCTATTTTAACTTTAGAAACATCCTCTTTAAAATTATATAATTCTTTAGCATCGCCATTAATTTCAAACGCCAAAAGATCTTCCATTTGAGAAACAGAATCTTCCGAAGAGATATCATAATTTCCAAGAAGCTGCTCTTTCGCTTGATCGAATTCTTTTTTTTCTAAATCTTTTGATACTTTTTCAAATTCTTCGACTATTAATTTTTTCACTTTTTCCAGATTCTCTTTCATACATCCGACATAAATTAAACCGTAAGAAAAATTATCATTCATATCCAGCGCCCCTTTAACAATATAAGCCAAGTTTCTCTTTTCTCTAATTTCAGTAAACAATCTTGAAGACAATCCTTGGGCCATCAAAGTATTCAAAACCCTTGCCGCATAGCTTTTCTTTTTATCAGAAGAACGGGGAGCATGATAAACCATAACAAAGTTTGCTTGTTGCAAAGATTTTCTTTTTTCGGTTTTATTTTCAAGTTTTTTCAAAGGAATATCCACTTTTTCCAAATCTATTTTTTTCTTTGAAACGGGAAAATTTTTCGCTGCCCATTTACAAAGAAAATCAAAATCTGCATCACCAACGACACAAAGAACTAAATGTTCTGGTCTAAAAATATTTTTATAATTTTCTTTCATATTTTCTAAATTGATATTTTTCACAGTTTCTGAATTACCCGCAATCCACAAACTCATCGGCCCACCAAAAAGAAGCTTCACAGCCTCTTTAATCGAACGATCCCTCGGACTATCATCATACATTTTTATCTCCTCAAGAATAACCCCTTTCTCTTTTTCAAATTCTTTTTTATCAAATTTAGAATTTTTAATCATGTCACTTAAAACATCTAAACCAACATTCAAATGTTTACTGGGAAGTTTACACCAAAAAGCAGTCATGTTTTCATTTGTAAAACCATTAAGATCACCCCCGATTTTTTCTATCTCCCCCGCAATATCCTTCGCTTCTCTTTTCTCTGTTCCCTTGTACAACATATGCTCCATAAAATGAAAAAGCCCCTTTTCATTAAGATCTTCATTATTACTTCCAGCGCGAACAGCAAAAGCCAAGCTCACGACAGGCAATTTTCTTTTCTCAAGAATAACAGTCATTCCGTTTTTCAAAACTTTTTTATAAAACTTCTCGGGCATGCCAAAATTAATTTGAGAAACTATTTAAATCTACTGCCTATTTTTCCAAAATCAAATATCTCTCACCACCGATTTCAAAATCGTCGACAATTTTTATTTCTTCTTCTTTAAGAAAATTTTCAAACCAATATCTTTTAACTTTGAATTTTTTCTTTGAAACCAAACTTTCAGTAGCAAAGCTAACGACAATTCTATCGACCAATGGTAAAAGTTCAGAAATTAACTTTTTACTGTAGTTCCTTTCAACCATCTCCAGTGAATCAAGAACTTTAAATAAAAAAATAACTCGTTTGCCTTCAACTTGCCCAAGATATTTTTTTATTTTCTCTAACTCGAATAAACTTTCAGAAATTGCCCTCGCGTTATCATCCAAACCACGAGTCTTAAAATAATAATTCATCAAACTAACAAGTTGTCCAACAGCTTCAACCGCAAGATAATCTAAATCGTTATTTATTTCTTTCAAAAAATTATAACTCAAACCATTAATTCCAGCACCCAAATCAAAAATATTTAAATTTGAATTCTCGAATCCTTTCAACAATTTTTTATAAACTTCAGAATAATTTTCAAATCTCTCACGAGTTGAAATGTGTTTTTTCAAAACTTCCTCCGCAGATTTTTTATCAACAATTTTAGAATTCAAAAGCTTTGTACTTAAAACAGAAGTATAAACTTCATGCAACTTTTTTCTGGCCAATTTAATTTTATCTTCATCGCTAGTTTCTCTTTTCTCGAACAACCCAAAAACTTTTTCAATGTCTTTTTTCGGCAACTGAGAGAGTTCTTTCTTCTCTGTTATTTTTTTAATGATTTCTGCTTTGTTCATCTTATAGAGTATCTTTTTATTCAAGAATAGCGCCTAACCTCCGCATTTGTGACGTTATCCGCAAATGTAAAAAAATTATTCAAAATATTAATGTAAGATTTTATCGTTTCTCGAGAGTAATTTCTCAGTTTTAGTTCATCCATGTATTGGCTTTTAACCGCAATTTTGTCAACCATCTTCATAGATTCTATGTGTAAAACATTTATATATTTTTCCAAAATAGCGTATAAAAGGTGTTAAATCGAATTTTTTCTTCTGCTAAAAACTTAAATCTCCAATATATATTCCCCACCCAAGATGGAAGCGCGCTAGTCCTTCGGACAAATAGCTTTTGTCTTCGACAAAATAGAAAAACTTCTTTTATCC
>CAZHMB010000015.1:0-7626 GCA_964533515.1 Candidatus Woesearchaeota archaeon
ATAGTGTATGCACCTATAAATGAAGTTATTAATAAGGACATAAACCCCAAAAAATGTGTTCTAGAATTTTCTAAGTGAAGTTTTATTAATTTGTATTCTTTTTCTTCTTTATCCATTTTGTTATTTTCCTGAACCTATTTCAATCATGTGGGTGAGAGGATTCGAACCCCCGCAAGTACAAGACTACTGCCTTTCTAACTTTTAGAGTTCCCAAAGTTGGAAACCCCAAAAATCCATATAATGGATTTTTTAAGTCTTAAGGGCAGCCCGTTTGACCACTCCGGCACACCCACACATAGAAATCTTACAATTAAATGACTTATAAAATTATTGTTAACCCAAAATATCGGCCTTAATTATCTTAACTTCTTCCAACGGCCTATCAGAAGAATCCGTTTGAACTTTTGCAATAGCGTCTACAACATCCATGCCCTCAACAACTTTTCCAAAAACTGGATGTTTGCTCGTCAAGGGTTGTTTATCAAAATCAAGATTTTCATTATCTACAAGATTTATAAAAAACTGACTACCTCCAGAATTCGGACCTGAATTCGCCATGCTCAATGTTCCTCTTAAATTGGATAAACCTTCAACAAACTCATCTTCAATCTTATAACCTGGACCACCCATTCCTGTTCCAGTAGGATCTCCACCCTGAATCATAAACTCATCTATAACTCTATGAAAAACAACTCCGTTGTAAAATCCTTCACGAACAAGCTTTTCAAAGTTCCCCGCAGTCACCGGCATCTTCGAAGAATAAAGTTCAATAACTACATCTCCTTCAGAAGTTTCAATTTTCACTTTTGTGTTCGAATTTTGCATATTAAATATTACAACCAATGAAATAACAATTAGAAGAATTATAAAGCTTGCGATTAAATACTTTTTGGAAGTTTTCATAAAAAGAAAATGGAAAAAGGGTTTTTAAAATTATTTCCTTGCTTCAAGATCTTCATAAACTGAATGGGCCGCAATCGCTCCCTCGCCACATGCAGTCACAGCCTGCTTGAAAACATTATCTGTTGTATCTCCCGCCGCAAAAACTCCTTCGACATTTGTCGCCCTTCTTTTATCCGCTTTGATATATCCTTTCTTATCTATCTCAACCCCCATCTTCTTAGCTATCTCGCTATCAGGTAAACTTCCAATCTCAATAAACAAACCATCTAAATCAATCTCTTTTTCATCTCCATCTTGCAAAATCTTCACACCCGTAAGTTTTTCCTCTCCCAAAAATTCTCTTACTTCAGAATTAAAAATTGCTTCGATGTTCTTAACTTTTTCAACTTCTTCAACCCAAGCCGGCTCGGCCCTGAAAAACTTTTCTTTTCTATAAAAAATAGAAACCTTCTTTGCAAATTTGCTCAGCAAAAGTGCAGCAGTTAAAGCAGCGTCACTTCCCCCAACAACCCCAACAACTTTGTCCTGATAAAAACCCGCATCGCAAGTCGCACAATAACTAATTCCCTTTCCAGTAAGTTCTTTTTCACGAGGAAGTTTTAATTCCTGTCTTTCACTTCCAAGAGCAAGAATTACCTTTTTCGATTCATAATTTTCCTTAGAAGTTTTGACATTAAATTTTCCGTTCTCTCCAGAAATCCCATTAACTTTTCCCAGCTTAATTTCAATTCCAAAATTTTTGACTTGTTCCTGAAGTTTCTGGACTAATTCAAAACCCGTTATTCCGTCGTAAGTTGGAAAATTGCAGATTTTATGGGCCTTAGAAATCTGTCCTCCCAGCATTTCACCAATAACAATAGTTTTAAGTTTATATCGGGCGGCATAAACTGCAGCCATAAATCCCGCCGGCCCTGCACCAACAATTATCAAATCATATTTTTCTGTCATAAAAGATAAAAACTAGCGGGGTTTAAAAAACTTTATTATCCGAAGATTCATACTTGAATCGAGGAGTTAAAGTTCCTCAAAAACTTTATTAACCAACCTTTCTTACTCAAGATATGGAAGAAGAGATAAAACAAAAAATTTCTGTGGGATTGACGAAAACAATTAAAAAACTCTCCAAAGAATGGGAAACAGACTTAAAATTAAAAGAAGAACAAATACTTAACCTACTTGAAACACCCCCAACCTATGACCTCGGAGATTTTGCATTCCCCTGTTTTTTCTTAGCAAAAGATTTCAAAATGTCGCCTCAAGATATTGCTCTTAAAATAAAAGAAGAGTTAGGAAGCCCCTGGACAGGTCTAGAAGATATCCAAACCCAAGGGCCGTATGTTAATTTCTTCTTAGACAGAAAGCACCTTGCATTAGATTTAATAAAAAACATAAAAACTCAAGGGAATGATTTCGGAAGTTCTGAAATTGGAAAAGGACAAAAGATAGTTATTGACATGTCTTCACCAAACATTGCAAAGCCTTTCGGCATAGGTCACCTAAGATCTACAATAATCGGAAATTCAATCGCAAAAATATCAGAATTCGTAGGTTATAAATCAATCAAGATAAATTACTTAGGAGATTGGGGAACCCAATTTGGAAAAATGATTTTCGGCTATAACAAATTCGGGGATGGGAAAAAATTGAAAACCAATCCAATAAAACATTTATTAGAAATCTATGTTAAATCAAATAAAGAAACTTACGAAGAAAATGCAAGAGAAGAATTTAAAAAATTGGAACAAGGAAATAAAGAATCTCTAAAATTATGGGAAAAATTTAAGAAATTAAGTCTGAAAAAATTTGATGAAATTTATTCAACGCTGGGTATAGATTTTGACGTCGTTTCGGGGGAATCAAAATATAACAACAAAATGGAACCCATTATAAATCAATTAAATAAGAAAAAATTATTGAAAAAGTCAGAAGGCGCACAGATTGTAGATTTAAAAAAATATAACCTTGGGGTTGCGCTCATCCAAAAAACAGACGGGACTAGTCTTTATGCAACAAGAGATTTGGCAGCAGCAATTAATAGAAAAAAAGAATATTCTTTCAACAAATTATTTTACGAAGCCGGCCAAGAACAAACATTACATTTTAAACAAGTATTCAAGATTCTCGAATTGTTAGGATATTCGTGGGCAAGTGACTGTAAGCACATCTCACACGGATTATATTTGGGGAAAGACGGGAAAAGGTTTGCAACAAGAAAAGGAAAAACGATCTTTATGGAAGATATCTTTAAAGAAACCCAAGAATTAGCTAAAAAGGAAATCAAAAAAAGGTCACCAAAGCTTTCAAAGAAAGAACTCAACTCAAGAGCGCATAAAGTTACTATAGCTTCTATCTTCTATGGGGATCTAAAAAATTATAGAGAAAACAATATCCTTTTTGATATAGGAAGATTCACATCTTTCGAAGGTGACACTGGCCCTTATCTTCAATACAGTTACGCAAGAGCTTCAAGTATTCTAAAAAAAATAAAAAAAGTCCCTTCAAACGTTTCAAAATTAAAAGATCTCGAAGAAAAAGAACTACAATTAGTTTTGAAACTAAACGAATTTCCAGAAGCCGTTCAGAAAGCTTACAAAAATTTAAACCCTGCAGAAATTGCGAACTACTCATACTCTCTAGCCCAAATCTTCAATGAATTTTACCATGAATGCCCGGTCATTCAAGAAAAAGAAAAACAAGCATTCAGAATTTCATTGGTCAAATCTTTCAGACAAGTTTTGAAAAATTCTTTAAATCTTTTAGGAATTAATGTTTTAGATAGAATGTAATGTTTCCTCTCCACTAATCTCCGCAATCCCACTAGTGCCTGCAACTTTCTCAAATCTCACAATATTTTCAACAAAACTTTCTATCTTTTGCTCATGGCTTACTATAATCAATTGCCCAACATTCAATTCTTGTAGAACATCTCTCATCTTATCAAGTTGCTGATCTGAAAAGCCATCTGTCGGCTCATCAAGAATAACAAAATCTCGCGTCTTAATCTTACTCAACATTGAATTAATTACCTGATTCAAGCTTAATCTATAAGCAAGGGCAATAGCCGTTCTTTCTCCACCTGACAAATAATTATAATCTAACTCATAATCTTGTTGTTCAATAATCGGAGTAAAATCTTCATCAAGATGAACATTGAAATTATCACTCACCAACATGCCAAACCACTCTGAAAACAAATTAGAAAACTCCTGCTTCAATTTTGCCATGACATTTTTTTCAACTCTTGAAATCAAAGGAACAAATTTTTCGCTCAACCAATTTTCCAAATTTCCAAGATAATTCAACTCATTCCTAACCCGTTCCCCTTCAGAAATTTTCTTCTCAAACTCTTGTATCCGAATCCAAAAAAAATCAATCTCCTTTTTCAATTCAGCAACCTTGATTTCGGCTAGCCTCTCTTCGTTTAAAGCTGAATCCAATAAAACCCTTTTATCCTCGTACAACGAACCATACTTTTGCATCTCTAAAATAAACTTCCTAAGTTCATCCATCTGTGTTTGAAGGATCTGTATGTCCTTTTCAATAGAAATATTTCTTTCTTCCAATTCCGATATAAGTTTCTTTTTTTCTTCAAGGCTCTCTAATTTAAGTTTAAGCACATTCAAATCCTGAATCTCCTTCTCATAATTTCTATTCAAATTTTCAACGCTCTGAATGGAATAATCTAATTTCTCTTTTTCCGAATTAAGAAGAGCAACCTTCTTCAAATTTTCAGAACTATTCGTATCCATCTTCTGAACAACATTATTCTTATATTGCTCATTAACATCCTGCAAACAAGTAGGGCACACTTCAATATGAACCAATTTTTCTTTTATTTTTTCATTGTCTTCATTTTTAAACTTCAAGGAATTAACCTGCGAAGAAAGTTCCAACATTTTTCCATTATACTCAGAAACTTTCTTTTTATTTTCTTCAATCTCCTTATGAAGCCTTTCCAATTTACTCTCGTCGAATTCTAATTTCTGGACTTCAGCTATCTGCCCATTCAAATTTTGAATAGAATTCTTATTTGAAACAATTGAATCATTCTTATTTGAGATCATTATTCCTGACTTTTCAACTTCTTGTTCAAGTTTAATCTTCTCTTCTCTCCTTTTAGAAAGCTCGTTCAACTCAATTTGTATCCCATCCCGAATATTTTTTTTAACCCCAAAAATTTTCTCAAAATCCACCAAATTACTTTTTTTCTCTTCGATCCCAATCTTCTTATTTATCAATTCTTCTTTTTCTTTTTCAAGATTCAAAGTCATTCCTTCTTTCAATCTTTTTTCCTCACGAATTTTCGCGGCAATAATAGAAACATTCTCTAGGATTTTCTTGTATTTATCAACACCAAAAACATGTCTCAAAGTATTAACCCTTGTATCTGGATCTTGTAAAATAATTTGCTTCATTTCTTCTTGAGGGGTATAAACAGTAAACTTATACAAAAGATTTTGTTTTTTGGAAAACTCCTTGGGATAATTCAGCAACTCTAAAACTTTATCCTTCACTTCTGTAACAGACAACTCCTTTTTTTCACCATCAATTTCGATTGAGCAATAACTTTGGCTAACATTCTTCGCCCTTTTCAATCTTCTTTCAATAACAACAGAATTTCCATCTATTTCAAATTCCATTGTAACCCCACCTTCTTCCTCCCCATTCTTCAATAAAGAATTTCCTTTCTGCCCTGGTTGTAAACCAAAAAGAGCAAACTCGATAGACAACAAGACAGAAGTCTTTCCACTTCCGATATCTCCAGAGAGTAAAGTATTTCCAACAGGAAACTTCACTTCTTGCTCTTTGTAACTTCTTATATTCTCAAGTTTTATCCAATTTATCTTCATTTTCTACTCTTCAATATCCCCAAAATTTACGCCCCTTGGAAACTTTACCAAAACTATGCTTGATTGATTATCGTCAGGATGTTTAATTAAATTTACTGGAACATAACCACAAGATTTCATGAAATTAATAACTCCTACTTGACTAGCAAGAGCATCACAGACCATATAATCAAAATCTTCTCCCAATCCCCCCTCAATTTGTCTTAACATAAATCTTGGAACATATCGATTAGAAAATTCAGGGATAACTCTTAAATTTTTTAATTCTCTTGCATTTGGATCGGTCTTAGATTGCTGGAATATTAAATCAGAAATAGTTCTATCATAATATTTTCCAAGTATAGCCGTCTTGACTTCTCTAGATAATTCATCCTCTACTTTTTCAAGCCACCCCATATAATTAGCATATCCCGGATTATGTTTTGCTGCAAATTCAAGAAGTTCAAACAAATCCGTTCTTGATTCAACTGTCCTAAAACTTATATCAAAGCTAGCATTATTTCTTATCATTTTAAAAATCCAAAACCATCCTCGCTGTTTCCATCAATCTTGACTTGTAAACATCTGTAGTCTCTCCTTCCATCTTTTCAATTGAAAAAGAATTCATCAATTCAGGAATTTTTTTATTAAAATCCGAGGGATTTTGATTTGAATAACTTTTTATTGTTTCATCCTCAATTTCATCAGAGTCCTTAGCTTCATTTTCAATATCCAAATCAACTTCTTTAGTTTTCAAATCATGGGTGTTCTTCAAAACAAAATACGCCCCCTTATTCAAACAAAATTCCTCAATTTTCTGAAATTTAATGTCAGAGTTTTTTCCATTCTCAAGTTCTCCTTTAACCCTCAACAAAACAATTTTATCCGTCAAGTCTCTTTCAGAAATACTTTCCATAATTTTCTCGGTGCCTGTATGCGCATCTCTGATTTCAAAACCAAGAGGCAAAATATCTTTTATTTTTAGATTAACTTTCTGTAATTGTTCACCCACAGGAAAAGCAGTATCAACAATATAAAAACTCCCTTGCTGGAGATCCTCGAGTTCCTGAAAATTATTCGGAAAGATAGGTCCAGGATAAACAAAATTTTTGTACCTAAAATCTATATGCAGATGCCCCATAGCATAATAATCTGCTTTTGGTAAAAGATCTGCTTCGATAGCATCAATAGGTAAAGTTCCTTTTGCTTTGTCGAGTGTAGTGTGCAACATCAAAATTTTAAACATCCCGGGAGAATCATTCAATTTTACTTTCCTCAAATCATTAATTTCAAGGCTTGACTTTTTCCCGGGGTAACCATATATCGCAACATTTCCATGAACCACTGGATGCAAAATGATTTGTTCATTTCTCTCTTGGCTTGAAGCTTCATCTTCAGTTTCAGGATTAAAACTTGCAACATTTTTACAAAACCCAGCTTTTTCAATAACATCCAAAAAAGTTTTTCCAGACGCAGAATAATCATGACTCCCTGCGATTATAAAACAAGGTATTCTTGCATCCTTCAATTTCCGAAGCTGCCCAAAAGTTTCTTTCAATATATCAATAGGCGGATAAGCCGTATCAAATAAATCTCCCGCTATTAAAACAAACTCAACTTTTTCCTTCAAACAACGATCAATAGTCATTTCAAAAGATTTAAAATTAAGATCACGCATCTCTGGCTGTTTCCATCCTCCAAGATGTACATCTGATATATGTGCAAATTTCACCATTTTATTCAAAATCCTTCCCTATCAGAACTACAAAAACTCTGACTATATAAAGATTATTGGGATAAAGATTAAACAAATTTAAAAAGCTCAAAACATTAGAAATTTCAGAGGTGAAATGAAAATTCAAATAATCTTTGCAGGTCCTGCAGGAACCGGGCC
>CAZHMB010000015.1:7726-14189 GCA_964533515.1 Candidatus Woesearchaeota archaeon
ATCTTCCACGTTCTCGGCTTAGATTTTAAATCACTAGATGACCAATTAAAGATCCTCAAAAAAAGATATGAAGAAAATATTCAAGAAGCAAAAAAAGGGTATGAAGATTCAAAGACCTCTCTTGATATTGGAAAACCACTAATAAAAAACCCGGGCCTTCTTGAAAACGGTTCTCAAGGAATTTCCCAAGGCGCCATAAAATCTGGACTGGATATTTATTATGCATACCCCATGACTCCTGCAACCCCCGTGTTAGTAGAACTTGCCCAAGCCACTTTAGATAAAAATTCAAAACATAAAACAATAGAACTAGAAAATGAAATTTCAGTCGCTAATGCAGGGGTTGGAAGTTCAATCGTCGGGAAAAAAGTTATGGTAGGAACAGCAGGAGGAGGATTCGATCTCATGTCAGAAACTTTAAGCTTATGTGGAATAGCAGAAGTCCCCTTAGTCTTTTATTTAGCCCAACGCCCAGGCCCAGGAACAGGGGTTGCAACTTACACTAGCCAAGGAGACTTGAAAATAGCTTTAAACGCTGGACACGGAGAATTTCAAAGAATAGTTTTAGCCCCAGGAAATCCCAAAGAAGCAAAAGAATTAACAAACCAAGCTTTTTATTTATCTCAACGATTACAAAGCCCATCAATTATTTTGAGTGATAAACATCTCGGGGAAAGTTATTTCACATCAACCCAAAACCCCTCTTTCATAAAAATTCCGAATTCAACAAAACTGAAAAGATATAACAGCTACGAGCAAGACCCAAAAACAGGAAGCGCGACAGAAGATCCAGAAATTGTGAAAAAAGAAGTTGAAAAAAGATTAGAAAAAAAGACTTTCCTAGAAAAAGAAATTCAGATCCAGAAATTCCCTACCCACAAATTTTACGGAAATAAAGACTCTAAACACACCATTATCTCTTGGGGTTCAACTCAAGGAGCAATATTAGATACCATGAATAACTTAGATTGTAAGTTTATCCAAATACTCTATTTAGAACCTTTTCCAAAAGAGATATTAAATGAACTTAAAACATCGAAGAAAGTATTACTTGTTGAAAACAACTCAACAGGACTTTTGGGAGAACTAATAAAACAGCAAACCGGATTTGATATTCCAAAAGAAAATAAAATTTTAAGATACGATGGAAGACCTTTCCTCTCAGACCAACTAAATGACGAAATGAAAAAAAGATTAAAATGAAAAATATTTCAACAAACACAAAACCAACTTGGTGCCCCGGATGTTTTAATTTTCAGATACTTGCAGGAATAAAAAATCTAATAGAAAAAAAGCTTGCAAAAAATCCTTCTGAAAAATTTGCAATCGTTTCTGGAATAGGCTGCCATGCAAAAATATTTGATTACATTAATCTTCCAGGAATAAATACTCTTCATGGAAGGGTGGCCCCAACATGTTTAGGAATAAAAGTAGCAGAACCTTCAATGAACGTCTTGGGTTTCTCAGGGGATGGAGATTCATATTCAGAGGGAATATCGCACATTATTCACGCAGCAAGATATAACAGCGACTATAAAATGATTGTTCACAACAACCAGGTATTCGCTTTAACCGTAGGCCAGCCAACTTCTGTAACAGAAAAAGGTTACACAGACAAAACAACTCCTCAAGGAGTAAAAACCCAAACATTAAATCCAATCAAACTTATGCTTGCTTCAGGAGCAAGTTTTGTGGCAAGAGTTTTTGCAGACCCTAAACAAGTAGAAAAAGTTATGGAAAAAGCATTAAAACATAAAGGATTCGCATTTATTGAAATACTTCAACCTTGTCTTATCTTCCACCCGGATAAAAACTACAAAGAATACACTTATGATTTACAAAAAACCAAACACAATATCACAGATGCAGATTCTGCTATGAAAAAAGCAAATGAATTTGATTACAACACTTTAGATAAAAAGACAAAGATTCCTCTAGGAATTTTCTATCAAAAAGAAAGGCAAATCTTCGAAGAAAATATCTAAATCACTTCAACTTGCTCTTAATAATTTTTCCAGAATTTCCTTTTGGAAGTTTATCAATAAATTCAACAACCTTTGGATAAGAATGCCCCGCATAATTTTGCTTAACAAACATCGAAATTTGTTCCTTTAACTTCTCAGACATTTTTCCTTCGAATTTCCTATTCACCACAATCACTGCTTTGATTATCTCTCCCTTCTGCTTATCTGGAATTCCAAAAACCGCAACTTCCTTAACTGCCGGATGTTTCAATAAAATATTTTCAATCTCAATAGGGGAAACCCTTTCGCCCGAGGTCTTAATCATATCATCTCTTCTCCCAGAAAAATAAAAATTGCTGCCTTTTTTTACCGCTAAATCATTAGTTTTAAATTCTTTTCCTAAAAAATAACTTTTATACATTTTTTCATGCTTGTAAATACCAGTCATCATAGCGGGCCATGATTTTTCAATGACCATCATTCCTTTTTTAGTTTTAATTTTAACGCCAATCGCCTCTCCAATAGAACCCTCTTTTTTATTTACATTTGCTACTACAATCGCCCCAGTTTCAGTTTGCCAATAAGTATCAATGACGTCTAAGCCTAATCTATGATAAGCCTGAACAATACTTTTCTGAAGAGCTTCTCCAACACTAAATATCTTTTCCACATTTTCTAAATCTGATTTTTTAATATTTCCCCTAAAAAATCTTAAAACTGTTGGGGCGGTGTAGATAATATCAATTTTATTTTTCTTAATAAATTTTAACCAAGCTTTCACATCAAATCTTCCAGCAATGCTGTAGATACAACATCCCGTCAAAAGAGGAGCAAGAATTCCATAAACACTTCCGGTTACCCAAGCAGGGTGAGCTGAACAAAAATAGTTTTTATTCTTATCAAGCCCCAAAACTTTTTCGGCAGTATACTTCCATTGAACAGCACCTTGGTGGGGAATTTGAATTCCTGCAACAGGAGTACCTGCAGTGGAAGAAGTGAAAATCATTAAACAAGTATCTTTTTTATTTTTCAAAACACGGGAAAATTTCTCTTTCTGCGATTTTAATTGTTTCCTAAACGCCCTATCTATTATCACTTTTTTATACTTATTCTTATCTAATCTCTTAGACAATTCTTTATTTGTTATAACAGCATCAGCATCTCCCCTATCCAACCTTAAATAAAGCCCTTGTTCTTGAAACGCTTCAAAAATAGGACATGGAACACTTCCATGTTTTATAATTCCCAAAAACAGATAATAAAATTCAATACATTTTGGAAGAAAAATAAAAACTCTTGAATTCTTCTTTATTTTCTTTTTATTAAGGTAATTTGCAACTTGATTAATCTTCTTGATTAATTCAGAATAAGTCAACTTTTCTGTTGTAAATCTATTTTTGAAAACTACTGCCAACTTATCTGGATTTTCCATAGCGATCTTCTCGATAGTCTCAACAACATTCAACTTATTGCCCTGAAAAACAATCTCTTTTTCCTCTTTTTTCCAATCCACCTTCTTCATTACATTAAACTAAAAAAGATATATTTAAATATTTGCAATACAAAAAAATTTAAAGAAGATGGTGAAAAAAACAGGAAATTTTTCAGAGCAGGAAGTCTCAATTGTCAAATGCACCTCCTACAAACAATCTAAAGTTGATACGGCCATCAGAAAATCATTTAAGCTTCTTAAGATAGAAATACCCAAAAACAAGAAGATACTTATTAAACCTAATCTGATCAGCGCGGATGTCAAAAATCCCAAAGCAACATATACCCAACCCCAGATTATAGGGGCCATATGTAAAATTCTTAAGAAAAACAATTGTAAGATCTATATCGGAGAATCTAGCTTTATGAACACTGGAATTTTCTTTAAAAAGGCGGGTTATGATAAAATTGCTAAGAAATATGGTGCAAAACTTGTTATATTCGAACAGGATAAACTTGTGAGGATAAAAAACAGCAAGAATAAGATCCTCAAAGAATTTCCAATAGCTAAAAGCTTGAAAGAAGTAGATTACATAATCAACGTTCCAAAACTAAAGACACACTCCCTCATGAAAATAACCGGGGCGATAAAAAATCTCTACGGTGTTATTCCTGGGGGCCTAAAGCAAAAATTACATACTAAAGCAGATAAACACTCAAGATTTGCAAAACTTTTAGTTGACATCTTTGAGAATCTCCAAAATAAAATTTTGATTAATATTATGGACGGCGTCATTGGAATGGAGGGAGTAGGCCCCACCTCCGGATGTCCAAAGAAATCAAATTTAATTTTGGCCTCAAAAAATTCTGTTAGCCTAGATATAATTGCGAGTAAGATTATTGGATACAAACCAAAAGAAATACTCCCAACAAAAGAAGCTGTAAAAAGAAAATTGGGACACTGGGAAACTATCATTCTTGGATCAAAGAGAATCCCTCTCTTAAATTTCAAAAAGCCATACGTGAGAGATCGTGCTCCAAGAGCAATAAGAAATATCTTTAAAGGAAAACCGATCGTCGTTGATAAAACAAAATGTATCAAATGCGGTTTATGTGCAAGAAAATGCCCCCAAAAAGCAATAACTCTAAAGCCTTATCCGATAATTGATACTAAAAAATGCATAAGATGCTTTTGTTGTATGGAAATATGTCCTCAGCATGCATTGGGTTTAAAAGGAAAAAATTAAATTCTGGCCATTCAACTAACATCCTCCATCAACCCACATTTTTTACAAATTTCTCCTCGAGCAGGCTCCCCACATACAGAACAAACCTTAACTCCAACAGAACTTCTCAATCCCTGAATTTTTCCATCCAAATTTTCAAAACTTTTCACTATGTTCAATTTTTCTTTATCTGAAAAGTTTTCCAAAAAACCCCTCATCTGAATTCTGTAGGAATCAAATGCACACGGGCATTTTTCATAAACAACCAGCAATTTCATTTTTTTACTAAATACCCGAACAGAATCTTCAGGAACATAAAACAAGGGCTTAACTCGAGGAATAAAATTTTTGTCTTTAACATTCCTAGAGACAACCCCCACATTCCCGCTAAGTTCTGGGCTCCCTTTGAAAACATTCATCAAAAAAGTCTGACTTTCATCATCCAAATTATGGCCTGTCGCAATTTTACTTGCCTTCAACTCTCGAGCTTTTTTATTCAGAATCCATTTCTTCAAAACCCCACATATCGCACAATTCTTCAACCCCTTACCTTTATTTGAATTTTGGACCGCCGTTCTAAGATAACATATCCCCGAACCCATTTCTTTTTTGATGTCATATATATGTAGATTAATTCCTAAACTATTACACAATTCCTCAACCGCTTCCAAACATTTCTCACTGTATTTTCCAATATGCAAATTCAAATGCAAACCTTCAATATTATAACCCAGTTTCGACAACATGTAAGCTGTAACAGCAGAATCTTTTCCACCAGAAAGTGCAACTAGTAGTTTTTCTTTTTTTGACACGCCTGATTTTTTGAGGGTGTTTGTTATTAGTGATTGGATTTTTAAGGGGTTCATGATTGAATAAAAGAAAACAAGCTTATAAATTTTAAGGATACGAGAATAAAGAAATTAAAATATTATTCTTGTAAATTCTCCAACATTTTACCAAGCCGATTTTGAAATAAAACCCTTGAAGGTTTTTGTTTTCCTTTTATTTTTGTAAAAAAAGAATATCCAAGACTACTAAGAAGGATAATTAAACCATCCCCCATTAGATACCCCAAGAAAGAATACCAAGAATGGTTATCTAGTCCAATAAATAACGCATGACTTAATGCCAATATAACTGCTATTGTGATAACTAATCTTAATTTATTCTCATTTAACCAGTTATTTGCTTTAGTTATGTAATATATTAAAATAGTTGCAAGGATGAATATAAAACCAAAAAAACCAAAATAGAATAAGACCTGTTTTATTATAGCATCCAAATCAGGGAAAAAAGCCGATACAAAAAAAGAACAAGTAGCAAGAGTTAAAACAAAAATTAAAACAATTATCTGTTCTTTGTTTAGATCATAAAAAACTTTGCTCATATAAAAAACCTCCTTAAAAATTCAAAGAAAATAGCAAAAATTAATAGAGGGATTAAAGCATTAACCACAGCATCAATGTTCCCTTTTGAAATTGAATTTATAAAAGAAATAAGAACCGGAAGGACAAACACTAATAAACAGAATATCCCTAACAAAAATAAAATTTCCCTTAATCCTATTTGTCCTTTTTTACTCTTCATTTTCTCCTTCATCAGCAAATTCATAATTTACCTTTAATAATAGCTCAATAAACTCAAAACAATTTTGTGCTTCCTCTATAGTTCTGTTTTCTACTTCATGGTTTGTAGTATTCCCAAGCAGCCTAACAGAATCTGCTTTGTTCTTGCTTTTTTTAGGAACTATGCCATTAGTACAGAGGTAATCTACATAAAACTCAAAATTTTTACCCCCTTCCGCACCCTCTTCGACAGAGATATGCATAATCAATTTTCTCA
>CAZHMB010000016.1:0-13188 GCA_964533515.1 Candidatus Woesearchaeota archaeon
CTTTTAATTATTTTTTATTTATCGGGATAGAAAATCCTGAATCTAATCTGATAAAATTAACTTCATTTATAAACCTTTCTGCCAATTTGTCGACGGTGAATAAAAATTTAGGGTTTTTTTCAACAAAATCTCAACGAAAATTATTGCACTCAACTATCTATAGAAAATCACTCTTTTTTCTCTTCACCACCACTTGCGGCAGCTTCCTTCGCCGCTTCTTTTTCAGTAGCTTTCATCTGCTCAGCTTCTTGTTTTTCAGTCTCAGCTTCTGCTTTAATATCCTCAACAATTTCTTTCTTGGTCTCTTTTCTTTTAGAAATCCATTTCACCTTTCTTCTCTTCATCTTCATATTACTCTGACATTTACTCGAACAAAGATAATTAATTTTCCCATCATTCATAACCAAAGTTAATCCTCTTGGAATATCATACGACTTCCCGCAATACGAACATTTAGGCACTTTTAGATCTCCCGTTATTTACATGTAAAATGTGTCCCTTATTAGTTCCTGTTCTAGCGGAATGTTCCCTATGGCCCACAACCCCGTAGCCCTTTTCCTTAAATTCATCAAAAAAATATTGGGCATCAGCTTCATTCAAATCAATCAATTGCACAACAGAAGTTAAAGAACTTCTTAAATCATTTTCAGTTTGCCTAACAAGAACCCCCCTTTCTGATTCATCCATCTTAACTATAACTCCCCTTAGTCACATTCGATCTAAGTCTTCGCGCCTCAATTTCAGTTTCTCTTAACATTAAATAATCCCCAACTCTTATCGGTCCTTTAACATTTCTTCTCATAACTCTTCCGTTGTCTCTTCCAGCCTCAACTAAACATTTAACTTGAGTAATTTCTCCTCGAAAACCAGTTCTTCCAACAATCTCTTGAACAATTGCCGGCACAGCTTCTTCCGAAAGTATTTTATCGCTTCCTTTAGAACCTTGCTGTTGTTTTTGATCTTGTTTCTTCTGTGTCTTTGCCATCTTACATTAACCTATTTAATTGAAAATTATTTTTCAGAAACTAAAGTTTTGATATCTTCTCCAGCTTCACCGGCATCGATAACAGCTACAGAAGATGTGCTAACAGGAAGTCCTGCTGCAATCCCTAATTTCTGTTTGCTATCTGCTTCTAGACAAGGAATTTTTTTCTCCTTGCATAAAATCGGCAAGTGCTGAACAATTTCTTTAGGTTCAACGTCGCTGGCATAAGCAACAAACTTTGCAGTCCCACGCTCAATAGCCTTGGTAACTTCGTTCGTTCCTCTCTCAATCTTTCCGCCAGACCTTACTTTTTCAATAATTTGATATGCATCCATTTTATTTGTTATGTTTAATTGCGACGACACTAGAAATTATCCTCCCTAATGTTCATCGGATGTAGTTAGTTTGAAAAAATGGTTTATAAAGTTGTTGGTCATAAAAATATACTCAAGACTTTTTATTTTTAGACTATTTTAATTTGGGGCAGAACGGGGTTGGAGGAAAAGGGCGGGCTTGTGGAAATCCCTAAAAATAAAAATTCCAAAGATAAAAAGATTTAAAACAGATAATTTCCTCTATAAAACATGTCTATTATAAAAAACAAAGAGATGAAAAAAGAAACTCCTTTGGTTGATAAAAAAAAGATTTCTATAAAAGATGTTCTTGAAAACAAGCACCCCCTATTCACAACAAAAAGAACATTCGGCCAAAGAACGGCAGACGCTTTAACCAAGGGAGCAGGAAGTTGGGTATTCATATTAAGTTTTATAATTTTCTTAATCGCTTGGATGATCTTCAACGGATATTATGTAATCAAAATAATGAGCGGCCAAGCTTTCGACCCGTATCCATTCATATTACTAAACCTTGTCTTGTCCTGCCTTGCGGCTTTTCAAGCACCAATAATTTTAATGAGCCAAAACAGAGACAGCCAAAAAGAAAGAATCAAAGCGCAATATGATTACGCTGTAAACAGAAAAACCGAACAAGAAGTTAGAGAGCTCAAAGACCAAGTAATAGAAATTAGAAATTTATTGGTGGGAAAAAGAAATTCTGGAAGAATGCGGTAATTAATCCAACCAGGCCTCAACTAAAACAGCCTTACTTTTTAAGATATTTTTTAAATCATTACCAATAGCTAATTCTCTCTCATGCATATCCATAACAAATTGGCTCATTCCAGAGGAGAAATAGGTAGGATAAATACAAAGCCCATAATAGATATCTTCTACGGTGATTCCTTCTAAAAGCGTGGGAAGCTCTCCCAAAATATAGCTTGCTAATTCATCTATTTTCTCTAGGTCTTCCACCATCCTTCCTTTTTTTCTCATGTATTTTTTTATAAAATATAAAATCGCAGATTTAAATTCAACATCCTTAGGATATCTCTCTTCTAAAAAACTTTGGATCTTTTTATACTGGCTGTTTTTTTTAATTTCACCCCACATATAAATATTCACTTTGTTCTGATCTTCTTTATCCAATTTTTTAATAGCATCCTCAAACAGCTGCCTAAATTTTTTACCCTCCTTCTCTGCTCTTTTTTCAGACTTTCCAAGGCTATATCCGTCCAAAATGCGATAATTAACAATATTTAACTCATCCGCAATCACAACGGCGACTTTCTCTTTTGCATTCTTCACTGCCCACCCCAGATAATTAAGCGCCATTTCGGGGGTTAATTTTTTATTGCTAATACTTACCCCAATAAAGATATTAAATTGTTTATCATAAACCTTTTCAGAACTTTCTCCAAAAAATCTCATCTTTCTTTCAGATTCATAAACACTTTTTGGAATTGTTATTAATTCATCATCCATTTTTTCAACCCAACCTTTCATTAATCTCTCTAGCAAAATTATGCAACATCTTTTCTTTAACCACCTTCTTATCTTTACTCCATTCTTCATGACCCAAAACCCAACCGAGCTTTACCAAAGATGTTTCAGGAAGCATATCGCCAAGATAAATAATTCCTGTCCCAAGCAGTTCTCTTCCATTACTATAAACTAAGGGATCTGTCCTTCCACCTAAACATTGCGTAACCCCACATACGACAATTCCTGCTTTTTGAATCTCTTCTAATTTTTTTGTCCAACCTTGTCTTGAACGTTTTGTTGCAACATGCCCCAATGCCCCCATCTCCAAAACAATTCCCTTGTATTTTTGTTTTTTATAAAAATCCAAAATCTCTGGAGACTGCCCTGGATAAAACTTAACTAAAGCAACTTTTTCTTCAAACTTCACATCTGCTTTAACTTTCTTTTTTGGATTCCTAACATTATGATCTAAAAGAGGTTGAATTGTATCCTCAGAAATTTTCGCAACCGGCCCAAGATTTATTGTATGAAAAGCATCTCTCCGAGAAGAATGCATCTTCCGAACTTTAGTCCCAATCATAGCATTACAAAAATCATCATTTTGAGAAGCATGTCCAACAAGCATAACTTCTGCTATATCTGAGATTGCGGCCAGTGCAGAGCACCTAAGATTCAAATTCGCATCACTACTCGCCCGATCAATACTTCTCTGACTATATGTCAAAACAACAGGTTTATTCAAATCTCTCAGCATAAAACTCAAAGCTGCCGAAGTATAATGCAAAAAATCCGTTCCATGAGTTATAATCAAACCTTGAATATTCGGATCATTCAAAAGTTTCTCAGAAATCTTAGCAATCTTCTGCCAATCTTTATAATCCATATCCTCAGAGGCTTTCATAAATGGAACTTCAACTTTCACAACATTAACTTTCTCAAAAAGTTCGGGATAATATTTGAATAAATCTTCTGTCGAAGTCAACCAATCAACACCGCCCTTCTTCGGATTAAGTTTAGCGGCTATAGTCCCCCCTGTGATAATCATAGCCACATTAGGTTTGTCTTTCTGATTAAGAATTCCCTCAACAACTTTATCTCCTTCAATATTTTTCTTCAAAACTTTAATTCCAAGGATATCTTTTTTATTCAAACCAATATTATAACCCGTACCAAGTTTCAAAAGAATCAGACCTTTCTCATCTTCAGGACTTTCAAGAAACGTTCCTTGATAAATTATCTTCGATAATTCAATCTCAACAAGATCGCCTGGAACAGCATTTGTTTTAGTAACCATAAAATACAGAAATAACTGGGATATAAAAAGTTATTTATTCGGCAGAAGATCTTTCTGAACTTTGCTCCGCAGGTTGCTCCCTACTTCCAAACAATTCTGTATACCTTCTTTCAACAGCCTCTCCAAATGAATATAAGCACCAAAGATTATACCCTTCGATTAAAGGAATATCAAATTTATCGCAAAACATTTTTACTCCCTGATAAGACCTATTTTTTTGATCTGAAATAGTATACATCATAGAGTGCTGGGGAAATTTTCCAGGATTAGATTTACTCAAATCTCTTAATAGGGTCACTCCAGTCTGTAAAAACCCAAAAGTATTTTGATCAGTATATCTCCGATTATCCCCTTTTAATTTCCCAACCAACATAGAATTAACAACAACTAAACTATCTCCCTTTTCCCTAGATAAAACTTCATAAGCCCCATCAGGATCAAATACAAATTCATCAACTTCAAAATCCCTAATCCTTAATTCTGTTTGAAGAACCGTTCCAGCTTCAATTTTATCCCTTACTAAAAATATTTTTCTTTTTGTCATTTTTATTTCTCCTCCGGTTGCTCTTTAATTTCAGGAGCAACTGTTGTTTCTAAATCTTTTTTTCCGGGAGATCTTAACACTTCAAAAATTCCTGAAGCAAGATTTGTTGCTCCTAATATTGCAGCAGGAAGATAATTTCCTTGAACTGCTTCATGTACTGTATAACCCGCCCCCAATAAAATTGTGCCAACGCCCGTAACTGCTCCAAAAATTGCACTTGTTGCAGATCCTCTAAAATCCCCGGGTTTCTTTCTCATCATCATCGCAGTAT
Organism: Candidatus Woesearchaeota archaeon; assembly: GCA_964533515.1. Taxonomy (GTDB): domain Archaea; phylum Nanobdellota; class Nanobdellia; order Pacearchaeales; family GW2011-AR1; genus CAZHMB01. The sequence continues at coordinate 4,915 of CAZHMB010000016.1, forward strand.
CATCTTTCAATTTTCTTATAACAGTAGGAATCCTAAAAGGAATACTAAAACAAGCATAAGCAACTTCCCCGAAAGTTTCTATTTCTGTGTTTACCTTTTCACTCACATTCCTAATTTTTCTATCAAAAGCATTAAAAACTTTTTCTTCTGTAGATTGATATTCTCTATCTTCCATTTTTATTTTCTCCCGACCATATAACTCAAACCAGTACCTCTAGAAACAACCTTGCCTTCATCATCTTCCAAAGCATTATAAAATCCTAATTGAACTCCCATACCCTCAACATGTGCCCTATTCACCAATCCAATTTGTAGACCATAAACCTTTGTTTGCTCTGTATTTCTTTCCTTCATAATATTATTAAGTAACCCCATATCTAAACCATTTATTCTTCCAGAAGAAGCAACGCTTATAAAATGAGCATTTATACCTGATGCTGTACCCCTATTTTCTTCTGTAATGGCATCTAATCGCAAACCATAGAAATCTGCATTTGGTTTAACCATATCTAAGAAAGAAAGAGAAATTCCTCCACCATCAGCAACTCTTTTCTGGAATACAAAAGGAATCCCCTTTGTCCCTCTAAAATTCCCAAAACCAACAGCAAAAGCCAATGCTCCAAGACCTAAATATTTTTTCCATGCTTTCATCTTTAATATTTCTTAACGCAATCACAAGGCTTAAGTCCCTTATTCATCGCAGAATCCTTTGATTTGAAAGTTATTTTTTTATTCGGCAAAATTTGTTTCGCAAAAGGGCAATCTAGCAAATGGAATTTCTTAGCAGTCTTCGAAGCAACATAAGTCACTTTCTTAGATTTTGGAGCTTTGGGTTTTTCAGAAGCTATAGCAGCAGTCTGTTCAAGATCTTTACTCAACTCAATATCCTTCTCCATCAAACTAGAAATTATATTCCACAAATCCTCATAACGCTTTTCGCTATCCAAAATTCGATTCTGCAAACCAATTATATCTTTCTTAACTCTCTCAAAAGATTTCCTAAGATTTTTGTCGCTTAACATATTTTTTATATAAATTTCCAGTATATAAACTTTTCGCTTGTAGTAATTTTAAAAGGGTTACAAGAAGATTTTTAAACATCCCTTTGCAAAATCTAGAATGACCACAGTAGTATCAGTTACGTATAGATTTTCAAACAAAAAAGACCCAAAAGATATTTTAATGAATTCAACAACTCCTGAGTTTCCTTTGTCTTTGGGAGGAAGACCAGAACATCTATCCACAAAAGGAACGCCGGGAAACGAAACTATAACCCATGAAGTCCGCCCCGGAAGAGTCGTACAACAATTTGAAGGCTATCATTTTGATACGCTAGTAATTGAAAATTCATCCATTGGAAATTTAAGGAGACTCGCAAGAGACTTACGATTGCCCGAATTCAAGTATGAACAAATACACCAAGTAAGCCCCCCCGAATCTCCAGCAACAATTTAATAAACCCCCAATTCTTAATCAATTTATGGAAGAAAAATTAAAAATAGGTTTGGAAATCCATGGATACATCGATACTGAAGAAAAACTTTTCTGTAGTTGTAAAGCAATTCACGGAGCAAAAGATTCAAAACCAAATGAACACATCTGCCCAATCTGCACCGGCCAACCAGGAAGTAAACCTGAACTTCCAAATAAAAAAGCAGTAGATAAAGCAATAGAAATCTCACTTATACTAAACTGTAAAATAAATTCTAAATTGCCCTGGCAAAGAAAACATTATTCCTGGCCAGACCTTCCAAAAGGATATCAAAACACTTTGTCCGGACCGCATGCTTTTCCAATAGGAATAAAAGGAAAGTTCGAAGGCATAGGAATAACTGAATGCCATCTTGAAGAAGATCCCGCAGCATGGAACCCCAAAACAGGAGAAATAGATTATAACCGTTCAGGAAGTCCCTTAATTGAAATAGTAACCGATCCAGACTTCACATCAAAAGAACAGGTAGCAGAATGGCTAAAAACTTTAAAGGCAACTTTAGGCTACATAAAAGCAATAGACAAAAAAGCGGGCCTAAAAGCAGATGTTAACGTTTCTCTTCCGAATCAAGATGGAAAAAGAATTGAAATAAAAAATGTTAATTCAATAAAAAATATCGTTAGAGCAATCCAAGTAGAATCGGATAGACAAAAGAAAGAAGGTGCCGCAAAAGAACAGGAAACTAGAAGATTCGATGAAAAAACAGAAACAACTTCTAAGATGAGATCAAAAGAAAACGCAGAAGATTACAGATTTATTTCAGATCCAGATTTACCAATAATTAATATTCAAAAAACAAGAATTGATAATTTAAAGAAACAACTTCCTGAAACACCAAAAGAAAAACTTTCCAAGTTAATCAAGAAACATAAAATCCAAAAAGGTGATGCAGAGATTCTAACAAAAAATCTAGACCTTGTTGAGCTATTTGAATCTGTTGTCAAAAAGATAAACCCAAAAACGGCATTGAGATGGACAATTGTTGAACTTCCTGCTGTTTTAAATTACAACAAACTTACTCTTGCAGATGAGGGACTAGAAATTCTAGAAGAACATTTTGTAAAGCTCCTTAATTTCTTAGATAAAGGAAAGTTAACAGAACACAAGGCCAGAGAAATCCTGAGAAAGTTTATTCCAAAATCTTTTGATCCAGAAAAAGAAGTTAAGAAATCTGGAAAAATCTCAGACAGTTCAGAAATAGAAAAAGTTTGCGACAAAGTAATAAAAGAAAATGGAAAAGCTGTTGAAGATTTTAAATCGGGAAATGCTTCAAGCTTAAATTTTCTAATCGGCCAGGTAATGAAACATTCAAAAGGCAGAGCAGATGTAAAAAAGGTCAAAGAGATTCTCGAAAAGAGAATCAAATAAATGAGCTCGCGAGTCCTAAAAATTCTAAGAGAATTTTGGGAACATTCAACTTCAAATAGCAAGTTGAAGTGATTCAAACCTCTTCTCGGTTCTCATCCACTCCTATGAGCTCGCGAGGATTCGAACCTCGATCAACAGGGCCGAAACCTGTCATTCTATCCATTGAACTACGAGCCCAACTAATAGTTTAAAAAAATTAGACTAATTAAAGTTTTCTTTTATCCTACTCTGTGTAGAACCTACTGACATATGTCTATGGGGAGCACACTACTCCGTATAATTAACGAGTGTTTTTAATCACATAAATCTTTAAAAAAACATCTTCCAGTCTTTTACTATGGTAGTTGAATGGTTGAGAGTTGAGTGGTTAAGTTTTGGGGCATTGGGAATCTACGCCTTTCTTACTTACTTGATAGCAAGGGATATTTACAATCCTTTAGTTTCTTTTGCACTTCAACAAAGAGAACTTACCCATCTTGATTTCAATATGGTAAACAAGAGTAAGGTTGAAGTCGAAGTTTTTGGTAAATTATGGTCTAATGCGGAAGGGGAGTTATTTGAATTTAGAGATAATGGTTTTTATAATGATGGAAAGCATTGGATACTGCAACCATTCACAAGCGGACATGGACATTTTGATTTAAAAGGTTTAGAGAATGAAGATGGATTGAAGATTGAAGATTTTGTTAAAAATAAAAAGATACCTTCAATAGAATTTAATTTGCAGATAAAATATAGAAGGGTCGCGAAGAATTGGTTATTTAAAAAAATCATAAAAAGTAAATGGAAAATAACCTCCCCCCAGAATTTTATTTATGATTTTAATGAAAATCTTTTTTGGCTGAACGTATAATTAACTTGTTTTATTAGATTTTTTAAAAAATCCTAATCGGTGGGTTGAATTGATTGAGATGGGTTGTTAATGTTTCCTCTTTCGTTCTAATCCAGCTAATACAAAGAATAGAATCATCGAAGGATAAGAAATATAAATTATTGCTGAAAGAATACCATTTCTTACAGAAAAATAATTACTACTATCTAACGCCACAGCATTCCCAATAATAATCGGAAGGAAGAATAGTAATATTAGAAAAAAGAAGCCAACAGCCATATATTGTTTATGATTCATAGTTAATTAAGTATTTTAAAGCTTAAAGATATATCTATTAACACCCGTTAATTATACAAAGTACTTTTATCCAAAATTCTCACGCAGAAGTAATTCCTTTAAGCGGTTTCATCCTTTTTTCTTTCCACTTATTGAAATACAAAATTCTATCCATCTCCGGCCCGGACTTCTTCTTGGAACTTGTTCCTCGAGCCTCAGAAGCATAACCCACCGGGATTAAAGCTTCAACATGAGCATCTTCAGGAATTCCAAGGATACTCCTAACTTGACCCTCAACAAAATAACCCACCCAGCAAGCACCCATTTTCTTTTCCTCAACAGCCAATAAAATATTTTGTATCGCCGCCCCTGCTTGCTGTCTAACATAAACCTCTCCTTGATCACCATAAGCATTAACAGTTCTACTCGGAACTGAGCAAACAACAATAACATGACTTGTTTGATTAACAAAATTCTGTTGAGCCGCTTCAGAAAGTTTTTCAATCTTCTCCGCGTCGTCAACAATAATAAATTTCAAGCTAAAATTCCCTCCAGCCATCGGAGCATAACGAGCTGCATCAACACATTCTATAACATCTCTCCAATCTGTTTTCTTTGAAGAAAATTTCCTGACGCTCTTCCTATTTTGAATTGCTTTGATAACTTCCATAATTTATTCAAAGAAACAGAGTTTATAAGATTTTTGAATAGGCAAACGTCCCGAGGGGGGCAGCTCCCAAGCCCGCTCGAGATTTTTCAAATTTACTTTCAGAATATAATCTCGCGAACTTGCTCGTCGAACCTAGGTTCTCGCCCAACAATTAACCCAAACGTCCCGAGGAGGGCTCGAACCTCCGACATTACGGTTAACAGCCGTACGCTCTACCTGCTGAGCTATCGGGACACTTCAAAAATAAAAAAGAAATGCTTATTTAAAGGTTTTTATACAACCCTAATTCAAATCCTTAAATTCCTTTTTCAAACCGAGATCAACTGCATCTTCCGGACGAGATTTCTCCAGACCCGTATAGACATTAGATTGCTTTGCCCCTTTAACGATCGAAATAACAGCCTCCTGAGCAGCTTTAATATTCACAACGTTTCCAATTATCCCGACCTTGTTATCTTTGAGTTCAAGAGCACAAGTTGAAAGATCGCTCAATGTTTTCAAAGTTCCGCCTTGTGTCCCAATTATTCTAGAACGAATTCTTCCCATGTCTCTAGAATGAGTATAGTCCTTTAGGTTCAAAATCTCAAACATAACATCCTCGTTCTTCAAACTCAAGCTTATTTGAAAAGGAAATCCAAAATCCAAAGCTTCAATTATCTTCTCGGCAACAAATTCATCTTCACCTGCCCCATCTATAAAAACTTCCTTACCCCGATTGGTAATCTTCACAGAAAGTTCCTCTTCAAGTTTCCTTCTATTCCTCGTTATCCGAGGTATTTTTTCAACAAGTAATTTTCTCATGATTTATTAAACAAAAACAGATTTATAACTATTTCTATCCAAACCCCAAACTTTATAAATAATCTTTTTTCTTTTAATAGAGTAAAATGAAAGTTCAAGAATTAACAAATGGGAAATTTGAAGAATTCACAAAATCTGGAACAGTTATAATAGATTTTTTCGCAGATTGGTGCATGCCCTGTATGATGATGTCTCCAGTAATAGATACTTTAGCAAAAAAATACGAAGGGAAAATCAAATTCGGAAAAGTTGATATTTCTGAAAATCAAGAAATTGCTGGAAAATACGGGGTTTCATCAATTCCAAATTTTCTCGTTTTAAAAGACGGCAAAGTTATAGATCAGTTTGTCGGAAGTTTAGGCGAAGAAGACCTTGAAAACAAAATTAAAAGCGTTTTATAAAAATTTTAAATGATAGTCCAAATACTTGGAATAATCGACATAATTATTGGAACAGTATTTGGAATTCAAGGCCTTGGCCAATGGTTGAATTTTAATTTATTCGCCCCTTCTATTCTTATAGCCCTTGGAATATTTCTTGTAATAAAAGGTATTTTATTCATCTGGGGATGGGACCCCCTTAGCATCTTAGATATTGTCTGTGGTTTAATACTAATCTCAAGCACAATCTTTGGCTTTCCCATTTTTATTTTTTCTATCGTCGGGATTTATCTGATAATAAAAGGTGCAATGAGTTTAGTTGGATAAAAACTAATAATAAACAAAACCAAATCCTTTTTAAACTAAAATATCTCTTTCTGTTTAAGGTTCCGTAGCTCAGCCTGGCTAGAGCACTGCACTTTTAATGCAGGTGTCGAGGGTTCAAATCCCTTCGGAGCCATTCATGCTATCTAAAGATAGCATTTTATCTCGGATTTTAAGTCACGTAAATTCAAACGAGATTTTTCTTCGAGGGCCGAGCAAGTTCGCGAGATTATATTCTGAAAGTAAATTAAAAAAAGTCTGAGAGAACTTGGGAGCCAAAATCCCTTCGGAGCCATTTTATTTTCACAACCCTTTAACCATCCAAGTTGGCATTCCAAGAACTAAACCTAAAGCTTTTAAATCATAAACATTCCTTGAACTTCCTTCGCTGAAAAAAACAAATTTCATTTTCAATTTATTCCTTCGACAAAGATCTATATTTTGCTTCACCCTCGCCAAAATTTCTGCTTTATCTTTTAAATTTTTACACTCTAAAATTTCATCAAAATTTATTCCTATAACAATTCCATCCGACTTCGCAATCTTAGCCATAACATTATCTAGACCAGAATTTCTTTGCTTTTGCCAATCTTTCCTCGCTCCCAACAACGGAACAAAAATATCAATCTCTAATTTTTCCAAAACTTTCCTATTTAAATCATCGTCATACGAACTAAAGACAATCTCGCTCTCAGGATTATTTTTCTTTTGCCCAACTATATTCGCCCTAGCTTTCTCAAAACTTTTCTCAGAGATTATCTTCTCCATCTATCCAGAAATCAAAGTGCCTTTAAATTTCTTGCCCTTCAACAATTTATCTAAATGTTCTGCCTTCGGACCAAGAAGATATGTCGAAATTTTATTCTTCATAATAATTCTAGAAGCCTTTTGATCCAGGACAAAATGTTGGCCAGGCTTGAACTTCATAGCCGAGACTATCTTATCAAAATCTTTCCAAGAAATTTTTGGGATATGAACTGCATCCTTATACTTCAAAGGATCCTTTGTGAACAATCCAAAAGTATTCGACAGGTTAATAAAAATAGAACCAAAATGTTTTGCAAGTTGTGCAGAGGTTGAATCAGAAGTCTGATCCGGCTTGTATTCTAAAGCCCCGCAAAAAACAATATCTCTTTTCTTGAGATATTTCTCAAGAGTTTCTAAAGTATGTGGAATCCCCTGTTCCTGTTCTTGATTAAAAAAATAACTCATAAATCTTGCATTTGTCCTAGTTGCAGAGATTCCAGAAAAACTCTGAAACTTCTCACTTCCATTAACACCCCTTATGGCAGAGATGTATTTTCTTGCCAAACTTCCCCCACCACAAACTACAACAAATTTATGTTTTTTTGTATTTTTCAAAAGAACTTTTTTAAGATTTTTCAAATACTTGACATTAATATCCCCAGGAATTATCAAACTTCCACCAAGACTCAAAACTATTACCTCTTTTTTCATATCTTAACAAAGCAAAATCCAATTTATAAAAGTTGTTAATCCTACTTTGTAGTAAACAATTTATCATCATCAACGTCAAAGATTCCTAACCTAACGCCACAATCTATCCAACCATGACCATAATAAATTGCTCCAAAACAATTAACCAGATCTTCCTTCTTCTCAAAAAATTCTGAATCAGATAAATAATTCTCAACCATCCCAATTATCTCTTCGGCTTCTTTTTCCTTTCCTTTAATAATATTTTTTTTAACCTCTTTCAAAGCCTTGCTAGTAATTTTTCTATATTTTTCAATTAACTCAGGAGTTATCTTATCTTCCATAAAACATCCCAGTTCCCATTCTTTTTAAGTTTATCCAAAAAAATTTGTTGAAAGAGTTTTGGATTTTACTCCTATTTGGCAGTTCAAGATAGAAGAAGGGTGGGTCTTCCAACTTTGTTGGAAACTGGAGTGGGAAATACAAAATCCAAAACCCGAAATGAATAAAATCTTCAAAATCTTAAAACAACAAATCTTTTAAACCAATCTTTTCTATCTTATTATGTCCAGCTTCTCTCGGAGGCAAATGAAGAAGCCTTGGTTGCTGGATCCTAAAAACCCGCTAGAGGTTTTTATGTGCCTGCGTAGCTCAGTGATAGAGCAATTGCCTTGTAAGCAATAGGTCGGGGGTT